>CBDUMX010000123.1:0-7126 GCA_965368435.1 uncultured bacterium | reverse complement strand
TATCACCGTATCATTTACGAATAAGAATAGGGTATCCTCATCCCAACAGCCTAGAGTATCTGAGACACGAATAATGTACTCACCTCGCTTATGTAATACATTGCTGTCAGCGGTACTAAATGCCAATGGAGAGCCATCAAAGAACCAAAGTTTAGTTAGAGTATCTCCTTGACGAACGGTATCTCCATTGATAGGCTCTATCCAAAATGCAGTATCGTATTGAGGAACAATAAGGATACTGTCATAGGTGCATATTCTTGGATCAGTCGGGAAAGTGGCTTTTGGATTTTCTTTTTGAAAGACTTGAATTGTATCTTGTGTAGAACATCCTGAAGCATCTCTAATTAATATACTTACCGCTGTATCATACTGATTGGTTGGTAGGCTAAGATTAAAATAGTTTAGGGTATCTCCAACATCAACTGTTTCATTTCGGATAATAGTGCCGTTATTATTAATCCCCATAGTGCTCCATTGATATCTCAAAGGGGGAGTAGAATTATAGATATAAGGCTCTAGTCGAAGAGTAGTTCCTGCACAAATAAAAGTGTCTTTACCAAGTGATAGATTAGCCTCTAGAAGCGGCGGCACTATTAAAGTGTCATAATAGGTTGTTGGGCAGTTTTGAGGACTATTATTGATAGTGTGCTGAATGATATACTTACCTCCACGTCTAAACTCTATGGTATCCTTTTCTTTGACACTTAAGAAGGTACCTGTAGAATAGAATTTAGCTATTCTTCTATCAAAGATTATATTCAAATTGGAGTCAAGTATTTGCCATCTATAACTCGGTGTTCCTCTAAATCCAGCAACGGGGTCGGAGTCAAAGGCATAAACACCGCATGGCAGTGTATCAACATTTCTTTCAGCCTTAGCTACTGGTTTAACTTTAACTCTAAATGATCTAACTGTCACTGCGTTTAGCGGACATGCATTGTCTCTAGCAGATGCTGTGAAAGTATAAGGAAGATCACTGGCTTGACCAACTAAAGGGGTCCAGCAAAACCTACCTGTTTGTAAACGCGCGGTTGTATCGACCACCTCAAATGTGGCCCCGGGTATACCTCTATTCCAACTTATTCTTACAGTATCTGGATCAGGTGCAGGTGTAGGAGGCGGCGGGGTATAAACAACATCGTCAGTTGTGATGTTAAAACACAAAGTGGAACCCTCGCAAACATTGTATGAGTATGGACCATCAACTATGGGAGGGTTATTGTCCGGACAAGTCATTACAATAAACTGCATGTCACGCCTGGTGACCCCCACGACCTTATAGGTCCCGGTACTATCCTTTCGCCATTCAGTCATTTGAATTACAACAACAGCTATCTCACTGCAATTTGTAGGCGTAAATATTAAATCTCCTGTTACAGGATTTAAGCAAGTGCCTATAGGAGGAGAGGTATTCGGGTTACAATAAGGCCAAGTTAAAGTTCCAGGGTAGTAGGTTGTAATAGGGTCCAAATAAGTTCTAGAACCGCCATAGCTACAAATTTGATTTCTACCTCTGTAAGCAGGCACAAAAGCATAGGAAATAGAATCGTAATCAGCAGTGTCGACCGCACCGTTATTAAAACTATATGGCTGATTACAGCATAAAATGGCAACGGGGTCATTTGTCAAAGCTGGAGAAGAATTTATAGCTCCATTACATGCATTTATCTCGCAGCTAGTATAAAAGGATTGTTGACTCTGGCCAGTTGTAATACCCACATTTCTCACGTAAAGCAGTACTGAAATTTCAATATTGCAACAATTGCCAATCACAGATCTTAGATCAGCTCTTCCTTTGAAAGTATGCTTTTCTATACCGTATGGAAAGGTTCCATTACAGGGCTGTTCGCAACGTGATCGTGAGGAATTACAAGTAGTAGTAATGTCTTTAATGCTGGTTCTGGCTAAGGATATAGAGCCTAGAGACGAACCTGATGTTTTGCAAGTAACTGCTAGGCTGGTGGGAGCTGTTGCTGAGGAAGCACAGTTCTCATTAGTACCGCATTTTGGACTCTGTCCTAAAACATAGCAGCCATTGCAATCTCGGTAAAAATTAAAAATAATGTAGTAGATACCTGCGGTATCACTACTGATATATGTGATATCAGAGCCAATGATATGGTCAGCCTTAGCTTGAGTAAAACTCAAACAAAGAGCCAAACATATACTCAATGAATAAATAAATGATTTAAACTTAGCTACCACTTTCTAATGACCAATAGTGCCAAAGATATGTTGCTTTCAGCTAAAAACTAGCAGAAATCTGTCATGTTTGTCTAAATGCAAGTTTGCAATATTCCTGAGTAGAACCGGTGATTTTCCATTTGTCAGAAATTCTATGTCCTATTATCCAGAAGACTTCTTTACCCTTAGCCAATACTTTAAGTCTTGATTTTTCCAATACACTGAGCTTGTTATCTATCATAAAATCACTTAAAAGCTTTTTGCCTTCCATGCCTAATGCTTGAATAAAATCACCCTCTTGCCAATTCCTCAAATTAAGAGGAAATTCTATTGAACTCATGTCAACAATTTCGTTAAATGGGTCCGCGTTAAAATCAGCTTTTGATGTTGAAGTCAAGGTTAATTTATAAGTGTCTACAAGGTATTCTCCAATTCCTTGAATATATAAATTAAGATCCTGGGTTGTTTTATTGCCAATCAACAACTGACCTCTATTTATAACAGCCTTAAAATCAGTACTGTAAAAAGTTGCACCTGTTTTATCGCTAGCTAAGATTTGTTCACATTGGTTTAAACTGAATCCATACTTGTCTAACAAATAGAACAAAAACACAGCCCTATGTGGATAATTATCAATCTCTGAAAGTTCAAGCTTGAAAAAACCGCTTTCAACATCACTTTTTATTAGTGTATCTCGTTGTAAATCAGCTAAATACACTAACAAATCACTTCCAGATTTTAGAGCATCTAGACTACTTTCTACTCTCGTGCTAAAGTTAGGAAGATCCTGATTTATTTTAGGCAATAGCTGATTTCTTATTTTGTTCCTCAAATACTTATTTGAAGCATTAGACTCATCTTCTCTGAATTCTATTTTGTTAGTATCGATATAATCTGAAATTTCATCAGAATTAAAGGCCATCATTGGTCTAATGATATAAGATCTTTGAATTGGGATTCCCGCCAACCCTTTGATGCCGCTGCCTCTGTAGAGGTTTATAAAAAATGTTTCTAATTGATCTGATTGATGGTGAGCTGTAATTAGTTTACTAAAAACCCCTTTGTTATAAAGCGATTGAAAGTAGTCATATCTCAACTTTCTAGCAGCTTCCTGAATTGACAGTTTGTGTTGCAAACAATAGTCTTGGGTGTCAAAACTAGTGTTGTATACAGCGGAGCAATATTCAAGCTTTTCTCCAAGCTCAATTACAAACTTTTCATCGCCATCACTTTGCTCTGCTCTAAGTTTGAAATTGCAGTGTACAATGACAAAAGACCTTTTCAAATTGTTGAAGAGATGTGCCGCGGCGACGGAGTCTTTTCCGCCACTTACTGCAATTGCAAGTTTGTCTGATTTATCAATCAGTTGGTGTTGGTCTATATAGTTTTCTAATCTTTGCTGCACGTTTTTTGCTCTACGCAAAGGAAACACAAACAATCAAAATATTTTTGTACGCTTGAGACTCATCATCACATACCTCTTCTGTTTTAGCTTCTTTATCAGTTTCGCTCAGACCCAAATTGAAATAATAAGTGCAGATAAATTAGTATACGACAGAGATTTAGGCAAGTATCAGCGATGCATTGGCAATGTTAAATTCAAGCAAGATGGAGTGTTGATGGATTGCGATAGCGCGTGGTTTTATGAAGAAGTCAATCGAATTGAAGCCTACGGCAATATCTACATCCGACAAAAAGATAGCTTTAATCTTTGGGGTAATTATGTTGAATACGACGGTGATGAAAGAATTGCTAGGGTTGAAGAAAATGTGCGGCTCACAGATAAAAAAATGAATCTCAGAACGGAGAGGTTAGATTATGATTTGAACAATAAGTCAGCCTATTACGTCACTGGAGGAGACATTGATAATGGGGAAGATCAATTGTATTCCATCGTCGGTACGTACTATTCTAGAAGCAAAGAGTTTCACTTTCAAGAACAGGTTGTACTAGTAAACCCAGAGTACAAAATGACATCAGATACGCTCCATTATAATACAGTCACTAAAATTGCCCATTTTTTTGGTCCAACATACATTACCAGTGAAGAGAACACTATTTTCTGCAATTACGGATGGTATAATACCAAATTAAACACCTCACAATTCAGTAAAGGTGCTTATATCCAAGGGGAGAACAATAAACTAGTAGCAGATAGCATGGTTTATAACAGAAACTCAGGATATGGTGAAGCATATAGAAATTTGGTTTTAACTGACACCTTGGAAGACATAATTATTTATGGTGAATACGGCAATTATGAACGCCACATCAAAAAAACATTAATTAGTGGCAATCCAGTGGCTATAAAGCGTATTGATGATGACGATATGTATCTAAGAGCTGATACTATGGTTGATGTATATGACAGCACTGGCGACAAAAGGAGTTTATTGGCTTTTCACAAAGTGAAGGTGTTCAAATCTGATTTGCAATCGAGTTCTGACTCTATGGTCTATAATTTCACTGATAGCACTATAAGTTTTTATGTAAACCCTATAGTCTGGACAGATAGCAGCCAAATCACGGGCGACACAATATTAGTTTTCAGGGGTACAGAAGGTATAGAAAAGATTAAAGCATTTAACAATGGGTTTCTAATAGAACGGGATGTAAATGGCTATTTTAATCAAATTAGCGGTAAGACCATAGACGCTTTCTTTAAGTCAGGACAATTGGACCAGATACATGTAGATGGGAATGGGCAAAGTGTTTATTATGCTATGTCTGATAGTGTTAACTATTCAGGAGTTAATGATATTATTTGCGGCAAGATGATAATCTATATGGACAGTTCAAAGCAAGTAGAATCTATTACCTATCTCAGCAGGCCAAAAGCCACCTTTTACCCTCTAGATCAGTTCCCTACATCTAAATCTAGATTGCCAGGCTTTAAATGGTTAGGAGATACGCGACCACAAAAAAATCACTTCGATAGAAAATAGTACCTTTGCAGCGATTTGAAAAATCTCAGCCTTCCAAAATTTAAATCTTCCGCAGGGAGTAAGTTCTATTTTGAACTTAAACAGAATGTGGAACTGTATTTTAGAAATAATAATATTTCTAAATTCGGAAATCACAAATTAGTGATTAAGACCGTTGTATTTCTTACGACCTATATCGGTTCTTACTTCGCAATTTTATTCTTAGGATTACCACTGTGGTCAATGTGGCTACTTACCTTGTTAATGGGTATTGCTATAGGCGGTATCGGTATGGGTGTTATGCACGATGCAAATCACGGCTCATATTCTAAGAATAGAACAGTAAATCGTCTACTAGGTAAAACATCTGATTTACTAGGAGCAAGCTCCAATAATTGGGTGAACCAGCACAATAAACTTCACCATACGTATACCAATATTTATGAGCATGATGAAGATGTAAATGGCAAAGGTCTGTTCAGGTTTACTCCAGACGCACCTCTTAAGAAGATCCACAGATTCCAATATATCTATTGGGTGTTTTTTTACGGCTTCCTAGTTTTGGGATGGTTCTTTGCTGATTTTGCTGCCTATAAGAAATACAGAGAAAAAGGACTTAATAAATCACAAGGGGCAAAAAAAGTTAAAGAACTTGCAGAAATGATCTTCTTTAAGCTTTTCTACATTACCTACCTCATTGTTATTCCTATTTTAGTTTTGGATGTTACTTGGTGGCAAGTGGCAATAGGGTTTTTAACCATGAATGTTACTGCCGGACTTATACTTGCAGTGATTTTCTCCATGGCTCACGTAGTTGACAAATTCGATTTATCGCAACACGATAAATTTACAGGTGAAACTAAAGTTGAATGGGCTGTTCATCAAATTCAAAACACCTTCAATTTCGCTACAAATAACAAATTAGTTACATGGTATTGTGGAGGATTGAACTTTCAAATTGAGCATCATTTATTTCCTAATATCAGCCATGTGCACTATCCGAAGCTATATGAAGTAGTTAAAGAGACTGCATTGAAATACGGCATTGATTATCAAGAATTTGATACCTTTAGAGAGGCTTTGGTGTCTCACGTTATATTTCTTAAAAAGTTAGGTAGACCAAACCCAGTTCTAGCTGCTTAGCATACTGTACTAATTTAAAGGCATATCCGTTTATAAAAAGGAGTGCTCTATTTCTGATTAGCAGCGGATTAGCTGCTACTTTGTATTTGGAATATTTTTTGAACTATAATAATTGATGCTGAAACAAATTTTCATAGCGTTTTCAATGTTGCTGACATATAATTTGTTCGCACCCCCAACTCAAATTGTTGTTAAATCTTGGGCTGAAAAGACCTTTGACTCAATGACAGTTGATGAACGCATAGCACAATTGTTCATGATTGAAGTTCGGCCTACCTATGGTCCTGCTCATTTAGCTAATGTTGAGGCTACCATAAAAAAACACAAGGTTGGAGGTTTAATATTTTTCAAAGGCAACCCCCAAGAACAAGTAGAACTCACCAATAAGTATCAATCAATGTCTAAAGTCCCAATGATGATCGCTATCGATGGCGAGTGGGGCTTGGCAATGCGCCTATCGAATACTATTTCATATCCCTATCAATTGGGGCTTGGCTCAATACAAGACAATTCTGTAATCTTTGATATGGGCAAGGAAATTGGAAGACAGTGCAAAAGAATGGGGATACATGTCAATTTCGCCCCAGTTATCGATGTAAATAACAACCCGAATAATCCCGTAATAAATTATAGATCTTTTGGCGAAAACCCGGAAAATGTTGGAGCTAAAGGATGGGCATATGCTTCAGGTTTGCAGTCAATGAATGTAATTGCATGTGCCAAACACTTTCCCGGTCATGGAGATACTGATGTAGATTCTCATAAAGATCTTCCTGTTATTAATCACAGCATGGAGCGATTGAAAAATGTGGAGTTTAAGCCCTTTGTGCATTTGATTAATCACGGTGTTCAGTCGGTAATGACAGCTCATTTAT
>CBDUMX010000122.1:0-7147 GCA_965368435.1 uncultured bacterium | reverse complement strand
ATCCTTCTCGATTTTCGGGAAGGATTTTTTTTGCCTAATTTTATCTAATATGAGATACTTCACTCTAATTTGCTCTTGCATAATTGTACTAAATTGCTCAGCCCAAACTAAAAAAGGCTTCCTCAATCTCGGCCTTGAATACAATTTTAATCTGCAAGGACATATGCTTGGGGCACAATCGGAAATGGCAATACGCAGAAATAGCCACCATGATGCTTTCAATAACCCTCATCACACCATCAATGCGCGTGTAGGGGGCCGCTACATAAACAATACCCCTGTGAGTGAGCTCTACTCATCAGAGAAAGCCTTTGGCTACGGTATGTCGCTCGGATATAGGTATTACCGTAGCAGGGATTGGAGAATGGGTTATGCTGGTCTTTATTTAGGAATTAGATCGGATTTATGGATGCTGCAAACCAAATGGGAGAACAAACTCTCTTCTCCTCCTGAAGGTTCTTTCTCTGCTATGCAACTTATTCCCAAACTCGAACTGGGCTATAAATTTCAAATAGGAAAGAATGCATATATACTAGGCAGTTCAATTGGACAAGAACTGCAGTTAAGCGGTGATGAAATGAGTAATAATTTGATTTATGAAGCTCAGCTAATAATCGCCAAAAAATTCTTTTAGTTCTCTTCGAACAACTGAACCTTTTTCATTCTCGTAGTTAGTTCAGTGAATTTGCCTTTGAATTTAGTAGCGCGAACTATATGGTTGTCAATCCAATGATAATTGCCGCCTCGAGGCTTGCCATATACCACCCCGTGGTAATTGAATCCGTGCTCCTCCAACCATTTTTCAGTAACCACTTTATGATCTTCCGTTCTAGAAGTAAAGAAATAGATTCTATGTCCTTGTTCGTACCAATTGTTTAAAACCTCTAAGGCATCAGGGAAAGGCTTACAAGTTGCCATCCTTTCTGGCTCTTCATTGGGAATATCATCGGTTATAGTGCCATCAATGTCTATGAGATAATTCTTGACTCCTTCTGGCAAATGTGGACTAATTAGATTTCCCTGACTGTCGTATTCTTCCTTTAAAATCGAATTGGCTTTTTTATGGCTCATTTGGCTACGAAACTACTTCAAGCTTGTCAAACTGCATCGTTTTTTTGAATCTTAGTAGTTCTTTATTGATTCTTCGAATTACTAAGGCAAGAACTGCAGCATCGTCAACAAAGCCCAAACCGAATATGAAATCTGGAACTAAATCAAGTGGATTGACAAAATACACTATGCCTGCAATTACATAAATCAGTGTTTTAAAGCTTATCTTAAAACTTCCATTAAGCCAGTGTTTGAGCATTAAGACCAAGGTTTTGAGATTTGATTTTAAATCTTCGTTTAATGCTTGTTCTTCCTCATTAGATTTTTTCTCCGCTTTGGCCAACAGCGATTTTACTTCTTTCTTGTTTTTATAAAGGCGATTAGCCGTTCTAACTGCCCCTTTTAATCCTTTATTAATCATGTGGTTTATTGTTTTATAATTGTTCTATTGAATAATAAGCAAAAAGCATACCTACAAATGCATATAGCTATTTTCCTTTTTGGATTTACAGCTATACTCGGCAAGTTAATAACTCTAAATGAGATTCCCTTAGTATGGAATAGGCTTTGGATTGCAGTTTTCGGGCTTATCGTACTACCGGGTGTTTTGCGTGGTCTAACAAGGATTTCTATAAAGAACCTCCTTCGTTTTTCTGGAATTGGAGTAATAGTTGCCTTGCATTGGATAACATTCTATGGGAGCATTAAAATTGGCAATAGTGCATCAATTACTTTAGCATGTCTTGCAACAACTAGCTTATTCACCTCGCTCCTAGAGCCCCTAATAACAAAATCTAAATTCAATTGGATAGAACTGATTCTAGGACTGTTGGTTATACTAGGTATCATTCTTTTAACCGGCGTTGGTGAGCTGTATTATAATGCTATCATCGTTGGCTTAATCTCAGCCTTACTAGCAGCGTTCTTTTCAGTACTCAATAAAAAATATATCACTGGCCAAAACACTATATCTGTTTCAGTAGTTGAATTGTTTGCTGGTTTTGTTTTTATCAGCCTTTGCTATCCGTTAATATCCATGTACAATCATCAAACCCAATGGATTCCACAGAGTACCGATTGGTTATGGATTGGTATTCTAGGTGTGTTCTGTACAAGCATTGCCTATGTTTTATCACTAAACTCACTTAAAGAACTCAGTGCGTTTGTGGCTAACTTAAGTATTAATCTGGAGCCAGTATATGGTATAATACTAGCTGCTTTAATTTTTCACGAATCTCAAGATCTAAACCTTTCCTTTTATTTGGGAACAAGTATAATTCTACTGGCAGTTTTGCTCCACCCTATCATAGTGAAAATTGAAAAGCAAAAAAGAAAAAGAGGAATTGTACAATAGCACCTTAATTTTGCAGCTTTATGCCTAAAAGACATCTAGTAACAAGTGCCCTTCCGTATGCTAATGGACCAATACATATTGGTCATCTTGTTGGCTGTTTGCTTCCAGCTGATATTTATACGCGCTATCTAAAGTCTAAGGGAGAGGAAGTGCTTTTTGTCTGTGGCACGGATGAACACGGTGTACCAATCACTCTAAAAGCTAAAAAAGAGAATAAGAGTCCACAGGAAGTAGTTGATGAAAACCACAAACTTATTAAGGATGCTTTGCAAGCTTTTGGAATAGAGTTCGATCATTTCTCCAGAACAAGCAATCAACTTCATCACAAAACCTCTCAAGAGTTTTTCATGAAGCTTTACGATAAAGGTGTTTTCCAAGAGGAAGAAAGTGAGCAACTCTATGATGATGAAGCTAAGCAGTTTCTAGCAGATCGGTATATAACTGGCACTTGTCCAAACTGCCAGAATGAAAACGCTTATGGAGATCAGTGTGAAAGATGCGGCAAAGCCCTGAGTCCCAACGAATTAATAAACCCTAAGTCAGCATTAACTGGTAGTAAACCCGTTTTAAAGAAAACGGTAAACTGGTATTTGCCATTAGATAAAATCCAAGATTCATTCCTAAACAATTTTATTGAAAGTAAAAAGTCTGAGTGGAGAAGTACTGTATTTGGTCAATGCAATAGCTGGTTGAAAGAAGGTTTGCGTCCGAGAGCAATGACAAGAGATTTGGATTGGGGGGTAAAAGTGCCGATAAAAGGTGTTGAAGGCAAGGTAATGTATGTGTGGTTTGATGCACCTATAGGGTATATTACCGCAACAAAAGAAGCGGCAGGAAATGATTGGGAGAAATGGTGGAAGGATGAAAATACAGAATTAACCCACTTTTTAGGAAAAGACAATATTGTATTTCACTGTATAATCTTTCCGGCAATGTTGCACGAGCACGGAGAATTTATTCTACCAAAAAACGTACCTGCCAATGAGTTTTTAAATCTTGAAGGCGAGAAAATATCTACCTCAAGAAATCACGCTATATGGCTTCATGAATACCTCAAAGATTTCCCTGATAGACAAGATGAACTTAGATATACTCTCAGTTCCATTATGCCTGAAACCAAGGATGCAGATTTTACCTGGAAAGATTTCCAAGCAAAGGTAAATAATGAGCTCGTAGCCATACTGGGCAACTTTGTAAATAGGGTAATGGTTTTGTCCGATAAATATTATGGATCAATTGTTCCTGATGGACAAATGAACACTGAAATTGAATCAAGCATTAAACACACTAAACAAAAGATATCTCAAGCCATATTAGCTTTCAATCAAAGAGATGCCAATGAGTATTTTATGGAAATTGCTCGTTTGGGAAATAAGTATTTACAGGAAACAGCCCCTTGGCATTTAGCTAAAGACGAAAGCAAAAAGCAGGAACTTGCAGACTGTATCTATACATGCATAGTAATCTTAAAAAAGCTAGCAAGACAGGCAGAAATATTTTTACCTAAGAGTTCTACCAAACTATATAATATGCTGAATATTAAAGACTCATCGCATTTTATTGAAGCAGGACATCAACTTGGATCAGCTTCCCTTTTATTTAATAAAATTGAAGACGAAGAGATAGAAATTCAATTAAATAAATTAGCAACTTCTAAAGAAGACAAAGCAGTAAACAAGAATACTAAAGAGATAAAACCTATGATTAATTACGACGATTTTTCTAAACTAGATATGCGAGTTGGCACTATAGTAGAAGCTGATAAAGTTGAGAAAGCCGACAAACTTTTAAAGCTTTTGGTAGACATTGGAACTGAAAAGCGCACCGTTGTTAGTGGCATAGCTTTAAATTTTAAAGCAGAAGATCTGATTGGTCAACAAGTCTGCATACTGGTAAACCTTGAACCAAGAAAATTACGGGGTATTGAAAGTCAAGGGATGATTTTAATGGCAGAGAACGAAGACGGAGGTCTGAAATTCCTAGCTCCACACGAAGCGGCTAATAATGGCGCAACTATTAGCTAATATCTAAAACTATTTTGCCCTTTGCTCGTCCACTTTCTAATAGAGCAAAGGCTGTTTTAAAATCTGCTATATTGTAAACCTTATCAATTACCGCCTTAATTTTTTGGGTTTCATATAAGCTTTTTAATCGCTTTAAATCTTGAGTATTTGACTTCATAAGAACATAGTTATATCTTATGTTCTTCTTTTTAAATTTTCGGCTGAGTGGCAACCTTTTGAGATATAATAGAAAGCACAACAATGCTGGAACCCCTAAATCTTTTGCTGCTTTGTGGTCTATCCCACCTGCGATATTAACTATTGCCCCACCTGGCTTCAAGACTGAAATTGCTTGCTTGCTGTATTCTCCTCCCAAGGTATCGAATACAGCGTCCATTTGCGTACAAACATCTAAATAGTTCTCTTCATCATATGCTATTACACGGTCAGCGCCCAGTGTTTTTACCCATGAGGCATTCTTTGAACTGGTGGTTGTAAAGACCTCAGCGCCAACAACTTTAGCATATTGAATTGCCAGAGTTCCCACACCTCCAGATCCAGCGTGAATTAAAATTCTATCTCCTTTTTTTAATCCTATCTTATCCATGGATTGAAGCACTGTCATACCAGCCAAAGGCAGAGACGCACTTTCAAACCATGAGCTTGATTCGGGTATAATACAACAACTGTTTTCATCTGCTAGACAGAATTCAGCAAACGAGCCCATTCTATCGGCGCTTAAACATCCGAAAACCTTATCGCCTACCTTCAAATCTTTAACTCTTGAACCTATTGCTGTAATCTCCCCGCTAAAATCATATCCTATACTTATTGGAAAACTAAATCGCTGAACCATTTTGTAATTTCCGCGGATCATTTTGTAGTCTACAGGATTTAGTGCCGCTGCTTTGAGCTTGACCAATACTTGGTACGCATTGGGTGTGGGAATTGCCGTTTCACCTAGCTTTAGGCTGCTGTTTGTTTTACCGTAACTATGTAGGAGTAAGGCTTTCATTATTGATTTCAATATTAATGAATTAATATTCTTAGCTCTTTGAAACACTAATGTTTCAAAAAAATTCTATCTTGCACGCAAGAAAAAATTAAAAAAGAAATACAATGAACAACCCAAAATTCGAAGTTTACAAAGACAAAAAAGGTGAATTCAGATTTCGCTTAAATGCTAAAAATGGTCAAGCAATTTTAGCCAGTGAAGGATATTCATCTAAAGCAGGATGCTTAAATGGTATTAAATCTGTACAAGATAATTCTAAAGACGGAGCAAGATTTGACAAATTGACTGCTAAGAATGGTCAATACTACTTTAACCTAAAAGCTCGCAATGGTGAGATTATTGGTAAGAGTGAAATGTACAAATCTACATCTGGAAGAGATAATGGTATTTCATCTGTAATGACCAATGCCCCAATTGCTCCAACAGAAGAAGTATAATTATCAATAAAACTTTTTATTAAAGCCTCACTTCAAGTGGGGCTTTTTTAGTTATTAATATACAGAGTGTTAGATTGAATGTTTACTCTGTATGGTTTTAGGTTACATCGAGATGGACCCTGTGTCACTAGCCCACTAAACTGATAGAGTGAACCACAGCATTCCACAAAGCCAGTATCTGTATCTTGCCCACATCTCAATTGTAAATTAGTGGTATCAATTACAATTTGAGAGCAGCTCAAATCAGATTGATAGGGACAGGTTCTCTCCAGCGCATAATACACATCATCGTAATTATGCACTACAAAAATCCCCTTATTTCCAGCATCTAGCAATAAGTACTCTCCCAAGTTTTGCAATGGAAAATACTCCGGTAAATTTAGATTCAACACCTCATTTACGGCCACATCTGGAATAAAGCAATCACCATTATAAATGGGATCATCTTTACAAGATGAAGACCCAAATACTAAGGTAATTGTCAATGCGATATATGAAATTTTCTTAATCACTTATACTCATAAAACCCTTTGCCGCTCTTTCTACCGTGGTATCCAGCTTGAGCCTTTTTCTGTTGAATGCGATTTGGTCTAAACTTTTGATCGTAGTTAAAAAGCTGATACATAGATTCAGTAACTGAGAGATTGGTTTCCACTCCTATGAGATCCATAAGTCGGAATGGACCCATCTTAAAGCCTAAGCTTTCAACTAACTCATCAATATCTTCATGCGTAGCCACCTGTTCTTCTAAAACTTTTAAACCTTCAACATAAAAATGTCTGGCTACCCTATTTACAATAAAACCCGGTGCATCCTTGGCAATGATTGATTGTTTAGAAGTTGACTTTACAAATTCTATTGCTTTTGCAAGCGTATCTTCTGAGGTTTGTTCCGCTTTAATGATTTCAACCAACTTCATGATATGAGCTGGATTAAAGAAATGTATCCCGACTATTTGAGTAGGGTATTTACTGTGAGCAGCAAGCTGCGTAAGTGGAATAGAAGAAGTATTAGAAGCATAGATAGTAATGTCTTCTAACTGACTTAAGACCTTTACTTTAACGTCTATTTTTTCAACTATTGCTTCAATAATCAAATCCGCTTTAACATCCTCAATATTGTTTGTTGTTTCTATTCTATTATAAATTGGTTCTTTTTGCTCTTGTAGAATTTTACCCAATTCCATTGCTTTGCGAATGTTTTTGGCGATGGTTTCCTGAGCTTTGGCTAATGAGTTTTTTTCTATATCATAGAGTATAGTATCATAGCCAGCCATAGCACTGACTTG
>CBDUMX010000121.1:0-7157 GCA_965368435.1 uncultured bacterium | reverse complement strand
TGGCAAAGATAGCTTTCGAGACCCATATTTATTAACTGTTTGTGCATATGTAGCGGTAGATAAAAAAAAAGCCCCTTAAAAACTTGCAGTTTCCTGATAGTTACCATTACTTTGAGATTAATAAAACGTAAAGCTAAGTTTATGAAACAAAAATTACTTCAAACTCTAGGGGTTTGCTTTTTGCTATGCTTCGGCATGATAGCGGAAGCGCAAACTCGCACTGTAACAGGTGCCGTGCTAGATGACAAAGGCCAAGGCATCATAGGTGCAATGGTTAAAGAAAAGGGGACCACAAATGGCACGTACACAGGTGCTAATGGTGCCTTCACAATTAATCTAACTTCAGCTGATCCGGTTCTGATTATTACTTCGTTTGGCATGAAAGACAAAGAAGTTACTGTTGGTACTTCAACTTCACTAAGTGTGAAGATGGAAGCGTCTGATGAATCAATTGGTGAAGTTGTAGTAACAGCGCAAGGGATTAAGAAGTCTTCGCGAAGTTTAGGTTATTCTGTTACTTCGGTAAACAGTGTAGACCTAACTGAAGGTGGTGACCGTAGTGCACTTAACTCTATTCAGGGTAAAGTTGCAGGGGTCGACATTAGCCAGGCATCTGGTGACCCAGGAGCTTCTACTCGTGTTGTAATTAGAGGTTTGCAGTCTTTGACTCAAGGAAACCAGCCACTTATTGTAGTGGATGGCGTGCCTTTGACCAATGGTGCAACTACTACCAATGATTTAGATCCTAACAGCACTAAGTATGATGTGCTTTCGGCTCCATTCGATTTTGGTAATGGTCTTAATGCCATTAACCCAGAAGACATTGAGTCTATGGATGTATTGAAAGGTTCAAACGCTACCGCACTTTACGGCTCTAGAGCGGCGAATGGTGTTATTATGATTACTACAAAATCCGGTTCTCAAGGAAGAGCAACTAAAGGTATTGGGATCTCGTATTCTGGTAATGTTACTTTTAGCAGTATCCTGAGAATGCCTGAGTTCCAAAACAAATTTGGACAAGGTTGGGACGGTAATCACTGGTTAGATGAAAACGGTTCTTGGGGTCCTATTATGGATGGAAGAGACCGCGTTTTCGGTAGAGTGGTTGACAATTCGCAATTATTAAAGCCATTTGTTCCACTTGAAAACAACGTAAGAGATTTCTTTGAGCAAGGAGTGAGTTTTAAAAATCACGTTGCAATAAATTCAGGTAATGCTGATAGAAATTTCTACGCTTCATTCTCAAACGTTAACCAAGACGGTATTTATCCTGGTGCGATTGATGTATACAATAGAAATAACGTATCTCTTAGAGGTATGAATAATTTTGGTAAGGTCAGAGTTTCAGGTACCATGAATATTGCTGAAACTAAAACAGGGCAAGTTCCTACTGGTCAAGGTCAACAAGGTATTTACAATAACTTGATGCAATTACCAAGGGATATGAGTGTTGTTGATATGGAGGATTACAACGCCAAGTATTATAATATAGAGGATTATTTTACTGCATATGGTGTGACAAATCCTTACTTTATTTTAAATGAGAATGCGAACAAATACTCTGGTACTAAATTCTTTGGTGGTATCACTACGGAATACAGTATCATGGATAATTTGAGCGCTACCTACAGGTTTGGATATGACATCGAAAACCACAACATTCACACCCACAGAGCTATTTTATTGCCAAAAGGTGTAAATGCTGGTAGTATTGATGATCCAGGTTTTGTAAGTGAGCACATGAGAGGAACTCAACAGCTCAATCACGATATACTCCTTACTTATACTAAAAACCTTTCATCACTAATGTCTTTCGACATTACAGGTGGTATGAACGTAAACAGCAGATCAACATCTTCGGTGTTTACCTCTGTTAACGGTTTGGATATTGGAGGATTTTACAATGTGTCGAACAGTCCTTCAACTCCTACAGTTGAAGCAGTTAGTTCACTTAGAAGATTAGTCGGTGCTTTTGCAGTAGCAGGTTTTACTTATAAAAATTATCTATTCTTAAATGTATCTGCTCGTAATGATTGGTCATCAACCTTACCTGCAGAGAACAGATCTTTCTTCTATCCAGCTGCTAACGTAAGTTATGTATTTACAGATGCAATCAGTGGAATTCCTTCTATAATGTCATTTGGTAAATTGAGATTGGGATATGGATGGTCTGGAAACGATGCTCCAGTTTATGTTACTGGTGCTGTGTTTGCACAAACATCTAACGATATGCCATTTAGAGATTTCAATTTCCCGTTGGCAACAGGAGTTAACTCCTTTAGCCAAGGTAATAGAATTAAAAACCCTGAGTTACAACCTGAGATTACTAAAGAGCTTGAAGTTGGAGCTGATCTTAAATTCTGGGATAACAGAATTGGTTTAGACGTTACTTATTATAATCGTGTAACTGAAGCTCAAATTCTTGTAGTTCCTGTTTCTCCTTCTAGCGGATACACCAATTACTATGCTAACCCAGCACAAATTAGTAATAAAGGTCTTGAAGCAGTTCTTTCTTATAGAGTGCTTAGAAGCGAAGATGGAATCAACTGGTTGATCTCGGCTAACTTTACTAGAAACAGAAATAATGTAGATCAATTGGATCCAAGTATTGAGGAATTTGCAATTGGTGGTCTGTCAACTACAAGCTATATAGCTGTAGCTGGACAACCAATAGGATTGTTCAAAGGAGAAGTTAGAGAAACTACCATGATCAATGGTGTTGAGCACTATGTGGTCGACGCAAATGGTGTTCCTGTTTCTGCTCCAGACAAACAAATCTATGGCGGCTCTCAAGGCGACTATATCTTAGGTGTAAGTAACTCACTTTCTTGGAAAGGAATTAGCTTAGGTTTCACTTTTGATATTAGAAAAGGTGGATTAATGTTCAGTAGAACTGCAGACATTAACTACTTTACTGGTAATAGTGTGAAAACTACCTATAACGATAGAAAGCCATTCATCGTTCCTAACTCAGTTCAAAAAATTGATAATGGTGATGGAACATTTAGCTATGTGGAGAACACTATTGCTGTGGATCCTGCTCATATGGATGATTATCACAGAGCAACTGCAGATGACAGACATAACGTAATTGATAGATCGTTTACTAAATTAAGAGAAGTATCTATCAACTATCAGTTCCCTAAATCTATAGTTGATAAAACACCATTTACTGGTTTAAGTGTGAGCTTGATTGGTAGAAACTTATTGTTGTGGACTCCAGTTGACAACCAATTTGTTGACCCTGAAACTACAACTTTTGGTAATGGTATAGAGGCAGGTTTTGGTGAGTTTAGCGCGAACCCAACAACTCGTTCTTATGGATTTGCTGTAATGTTTAACCTATAATTAGAAAAGAAAACATGAAAAATATATTTAAAGTATTATTCTTAAGTTTTATTATAATCTCTTCTGGTTGTAATGAATTTCTGGATATCAATGAAGATCCAAACAACCCTACGGATGCTTCCATCGATTTAATATTACCAGGTGCTCAAGCATCTATAATGGTAACTTTTGGTGGATCGTATCACAACTTAGGTGGATTCTGGGCACAGTATTATACTCAAGCCCCAGATGCTGGACAGTACGAGGAATATGACGAATACAATCCAAGTACAGATGAGTTCGATAGAGAGTGGCAAGAATGCTACGCTGGCGGACTAAACGACCTCGAAATAATTAGAAATAAAGCTACTGAAAGTGGCGATAATTCATATTATTTAATTGCAACTCTATTACAAGCATATACATTCCAAATGTTAGCTGATTTATATGATGGTGCACCTTTCTCTGAAGCTCTTCAAGGATCTGCGGAAAACCAAATTTTGAATCCTAAATTTGATAAAGGTTCAGATATATATGCTGCACTTTTAACAAGAATTGATGAAGCTGTGAATCGCTACAATTCAGGTAGTCCTGGATTAGATCCTGGCGACAGAGATTTGATTTATGGAGGCGATATGGCAGAATGGATAAGATTCGCAAATACGCTGAAATTAAAAATGTATATGAGAATGGCTTACGCTTCTCCTAATGCTGCAGCGGTTAATGCATTAATAGCTGATGATAATTTCATTACTAAAGATGCAAAATTCGACCAATTTGGTGATGAGCAATCAAAACGTAATCCTTTCTATGAAATTCAAAATGATAGATTGGGTGATGTGAATCAAAGAGCAAGTAACTCAATGTTAAAAATGCTTGTTGATTATGGAGATCCTCGTATAGATGGAATTTATGTCCCAGGTTCATCTGGACATAAAGCTAAAGAGCAAGGAGACTTCGCAAACCGCGATATTCCAAATGGTGAATTATCATCAATTAATATTGGAGCACTCACTCCAGTGTACTTTATGATGGTTGCTGAAAAGGACTTCTTAGTTGCTGAAGCATTGGTTAGATATGCAGGTGGAGCAGGAGCAAAAGCAATGTACGAATCAGGTATAGAGCGCTCTTTTGCTATGCATGGAGTAACTGGAGCATCTACTTTATATGGTACCGGAGGTGTTTACGAATACATTCCAACAGGCGATATTGAAACTGACATTGGACCAATTATGATACAAAAATGGATTGCTTTAGCAAACTTTATGAATCTAGAAGCGTTCTTTGAAGTAAACAGAACTCAGTACCCTCCGTTCTCAGCGAATGCTAAAGGAACTCCGGGTGATATTGGCGAATTGACTGTTTCGTATGGTTCAGTACTTGCAGGAAATGCAACCCCACACAGATTACTGCTGCCAGATGTTGAAGTACAACGTAATTCAAGTGTATCTCAGCTGAGCGTAAAAGTGAGTGAGAAAGTATGGTGGGATAAAAAATAATTAACGAAATAGAAAAATTATGAAAACATTTAAAATCATTATCGCAATCTTGGCAGTAGGCGTCTTTGCTTCCTGCGAAAAAGTTACTACTGGAGATGTAGCGAGAGAAACTCAATACCCATTGTTTGAGGTAGAAGGTGACGATCCTATGTTTCTTGCTCTAGGTACTCCATTTGTGGAACCTGGAGTTAATGCAACTGAGGGATCTAATAATATCGCAGTAAAAACTACGGTTCTTGGCGCATATAGAGGAGGTACCACAGTTGATGCTAATGTGTCTGATTGTTATGACCTAACATATTCAGCTACCAATAAAGACGGATTTGAAGGAACAGCTAGCCGCAGAGTTTATGTGGTTGAAACTGGAGATCTAGTTACTAATATTGCTGGTCTTTACACTTCTACTATTGTTAGAAACGGTGCACTCAGATTTTCTAATCTGAAGTATGTGCTTATCTGGAAAAATAGTGATGGCACATATGAGCTATCTTGTGGATTTGGTGCCTACTATCAAATAGGTACTAACTACGGATTAGGTTATAAGTCTAGCGGGGCTGTTATTACAGCTAATAATATCCCACTTAACGACTTCACTATTACAGACTTTTCAAACGATGGTTTCGGTGGTGCTGTAACTAATGCAGCTATGACAGTTGACCCTATCAACAAGAAAATTAACTTCTCTTGCGATTGGTCATTTGGATACACCTTTGAAGTTGAATTAACTCAAGTAGCACTTTAATATATTAAATAGATATGAAGCAAATAAAATTAATGTTCATCTTAGTTGCACTAGTAGCATTTGCTAGTTCATGTCAAGAAGAATATGAAGCAGAAATGATACCTGGCCACGAATTGGCAGGTGAGTGGTATGTTACATATACTATTGGCGGGGTTGATGTATATAACTTCGGTTATTCAACCATCATGACTAACAATACTGCAGCAGCAGATGGAAAACAAATATGGGTGTCAGATTTACACCATTTCTGGGATTTTAAAGCAAAAGTAAATGCTGACCCAGCTAATGGCACATTTGGACAATCAGACAGCCTAGATAATGCAGAAGAATTAAATTATCCTATCAAATTAGTTATTAAGTCTGGTAAGGTTATCCCTGAAGGAGGTAAGTCTAAAACAGGCGTAGTGACTGATAGTATTTCTTTTATAGTTGGTTTCGGAGATGATGCTCCAGGAACTGAATATACTGCGTCTGGACACAGACGTACTGGATTTGTAGAAGACGACTACTAAGTCGGTTTTAACAACATATAAAAAAGCCTCGCATTTGCGAGGCTTTTTTTTTAGTATTTAATACAAATATTTTTGGGTTCAGTAAAGAAACGAAGGGCTTCCCAGCCACCTTCTCTTCCAACTCCACTATTCTTGGTGCCGCCAAAAGGTGTGCGCAAATCCCTTAATAACCAGCAATTCACCCAAACTATTCCACTATTTATCTGATTGGCAACGCTGTGGGCCCTGCTTAAGTTATTTGTCCAAACCGTTGCTGCTAAGCCATAAGAGGTGCTATTAGCTAGCTCAATTGCTTCCTCTTCCGTATCAAATGGCTGAATTGTAACAACTGGACCAAAAATTTCTTCTTGATTTGTCCTGCACTGCTCATTTAAACCTTCAATTATTGTAGGTCTGATATACCAACCTTTTGCATATTCACCATCCAATTGAACCGCATGACCGCCAGTTAAAATCTTTCCTCCTTCATTTTTAGCAATTTCAATGTAGGACAATACCTTATCAAAATGAGCCTTGGAAACTATTGCCCCCAATCGAGAATCACTTTCATTGGGATTCCCTACTTTCATCTTAGCTGTTTTGTCGACAAATGCATCTCTAAATTTTTCGTATATGGACCTTTGTACGTATATGCGCGAACCACATAAACAGATTTGTCCTTGATTGCTAAAAGATGAATTTAATGTTGTTTTCAATGCTTTATCGAAATCACAATCATCAAAAATTATATTTGGATTTTTACCTCCAAGCTCTAAAGACATTTTCTTGAATTTTGGAGCGAGTATTGATGCAATATGTGCCCCAGTTGCAGTACCGCCTGTGAAGGATAGCATGTCTATTTGAGAATGAGAGACCAGGCTATTCCCGGTGCTAGAACCTAAACCGTGTACTATGTTCAAAACGCCTGCTGGTAGTCCAATTTCCATACAAATTTCAGATAGGAGATAAGCAGTCATAGGGGTTACTTCTGAAGGTTTGGCTACAACAGTGTTGCCTGCAGCCAATGCAGGTGCTATCTTCCAACTGAATAAATACAATGGCAAATTCCATGGAGAAATACATGCCGCCACACCAGCC
>CBDUMX010000120.1:0-7190 GCA_965368435.1 uncultured bacterium | reverse complement strand
ATAGTTCTCATCTCATCTTTCTTTATTGAACACATTCTTATTATCTTAGGCTTGAAATGGAAACAGTAAGCGCGCTTATACTTATTGGTACTCTTTTCCTCACACTTATTATTGCCGTGGGCGGCTTTATCATTTACACCGCTCAGCAGAAAAAACACAAACTGGAAGTAGAATTACATGAAGAGCAAATTAGCCGTCATAAAGAAATTGCCGTAAATACCCTAAGATCACAAGAACAAGAGCGCAGAAGAATTGGCCTCGACCTACACGATGAATTAGGTCCGGCTTTCTCGGTAGTTAAAATGAATCTCTCACGCATCAAACAGAAGCTAGACTCTGGGAAAGACCTGCAAACTGTAGTTCAATTAGCAGGCGAAACATCCGGCAATCTGGAAATGGCCATTGAGAAATTCTCTAACCTCTCAAAATTGCTCTACCCCGTTATACTCACTCGTTATGGTTTACTGAAAGCAGTAGAAGACATTCTAGAACGATCTTTTGCCCGCAGCTCTATTGAAGTAAATGCTGATCTGCAAGAAATTTCTACCGATAGCGAATTAATGACTTTGTCGATTTACCGCGTATTTCAAGAACTAGCTCATAACACGCTGAAGCACTCACAGGCCAATAAAGTGGAGTTGAGCCTGAATGACGATGAACAATTTATTTATATTACCTATAAAGACAATGGTATTGGCTTTGATTTAAACAATCTTAAGCCAGGTCTTGGAATTGATAGTATAAACGGTAGAATGGATGCCATAGGGGGTAAGGTGGAGATGATAACATCACCTAATAATGGACTCGAAGTAAAGATACAAATACCACATGAAGGAACTCATTAAAATAGCTATTGCAGAAGACCACACCCTTTTTAGGGCAGCACTATCCGGACTTTTAAACGATTTCGATGAATTCGAAGTGCTCATACAAGCGGAAAACGGCAAAATGCTATTAAATCAATTAAATGAAGATAGCGGAATCGATTTAGTGTTGGTTGATATTGAAATGCCAGAAATGGATGGACCAAGTACCGTAAAAGAACTTCGCAAACGCTATAAGAACACCATAAAAGTTCTCGCTCTATCCATGCATAAAGAGTATAGATTGGTAAACGAGATGTTGCAAAGTGGCGCCAATGGCTTCCTATCCAAAGATTCAAGTACTGAAGAACTTAAAACAGCTATTTACTCCGTTATGAGACATGATTTTTATTTACATTCTGAAATGTCGGCTATGGTCTTCGGTAAACACTTTAAAACCCTAGGATTTGAAGATAGCTTGAACGATATAGAAGAAGATATTGTAGTGTTGGTTTGTCAACAAAAAACCAATGTAGAAATTGCAGAGGCTTTAAACCTTTCGCTCAATACCATTAATTCTTACCGTACACGTATACTAGATAAAATCAATGCAACTAATACTGCAGGACTAGTAATCTACGCAATTAAACACGGTCTTTTTAAACTCGACTAATTAAAAAAGCCACTTCCTGCTCCACGTGCAGAGCTGGGAAGTGGCGTATTAGGGGTTTGGTTAGGGCGATATCAGTAATACATAATATTACCTCAAACTTTTACTCTATCATTTGGCTTTTAATACTAGCGCAATATCATCTGCCTGCATATTTTAAACAATACAGAAAAAGGGGTTTCTGAATATAGAAAAGGATATTTTGAGCCAATTTTGGACTGAAATATCGGCGATAACACAGCTACACATCTGGTATTAGCGATTGATTTTCAATGCCTTACACCAAAACACCAAACAAATGCCTTCGTACTAAAAAAAATTAAAGAAATTGATACTTTTTTTATTTGTGGCTATAAATCACTCCAAATTCCGCGTTTTGCAGCCTTGGCTTCTTGTTGAGACTTAACAAAGCGATCAACATATTTCACATTTGGAGGAAATGTCATCACTTCCGCATAACCTGCTTTCAGCATACTATCATTCACAAATGTTCCATCCTCTAAAAATAAATAGGCCAAATCCCTGCCGTATTGATCTTGTTGTTCTATATCGTACTCCAGATATACTTTTTTATCTTCTAGCATTTCCTTGAGAAATTTACTGGCTTCCTTACCGTATGGTTCCTCCCTTCTATGCTTGTAATTCCGGGGTTCCGGGGCATTAATGCCTATTAGCCGAACTCGTATGCCTTTCTCAGAACCATCATCTATGGTAACTGTATCTCCATCTATTACCTTTTTAATAGTGTATAAATCTGATTTCTCAAGATTTATACAAGCCATTAAACACAACATCAAGACGTATTTGATCATAGCATTCAAATTAACCACAATGAAGCTATAAATAATAGAGCTTATCTACTTTAATATGTATTTGCTCTAGATTCTATTTATCATCATAGCACTAAGTTATTTTTGTGTAGTGCTAAGCAAGAATTACTGCCAATCGTTTAGAAATGCATTTCAAGGCATTAAAGCATTTTATAGCTTAGAAGCCAATGCCAAAATTCACAGCATAATTGCCGTATCAACCATAATTATTGCCGCATGCTCAAACCTTAATGGCATTGAATGGGTTTTAATACTGTTGGCAATTAGTTTAGTTTTTATTATCGAAATGCTAAATACCTCCATTGAAAAAATATGCGACTTTGTTACCCAAGAAAGACGCGAAAGCATTAAAATAATTAAAGACATTAGTGCAGCTGCTGTGCTAATTGCAAGCATCTTTGCTGTGCTCACAGCATCAATAATACTTATACCTAAATGGATATGAACAACGCTCAGGAATTATTTGATAATGGAAAATACTCAGAATTAATTACCCTTCTAAACAAAACCAGCAATGCCGATGAACAACAATTGCTGGCGTACAGCTATCAGAAAACTGGCAAGTTTGAGGAGGCAATGAACTGCTGGAATGAGCTCATACAAAAATTACCAGAAGTTGCTCAATTCTATAATGAGCGTGGGGTTTGCAAATTCAATTTGCGTTTTAAACACGCTTTGGAAGATTTCAATAAAGCAGTAGAATTGGAAGCTGACAATCCATATTTCTATAGCTGCAGGGCTTATGTAAAAGACAAGATTGGCGACAGTGAAGGTGCTGTGGAAGATTATGAAAAAGCCTACAAATTAGACCCAACCGACGCCATCACTTTGAACAATTTAGGCTTAGCAGAACAGAAACTCGGACATACGGCTAAAGCCCGAGAATTCTTTAAAAAGAGCGATAGCATCATGGGTATTGACATGCAATACGATGAATTGCCAAGCAAACTAAAATCAAATAAGGAGCCCGTTAAACCTAGCTTAAAAAACAAGCTTAGAGAAGTAAAACGCATGCTCAGCTCTTCCGCTGAATTCAAAAAATTCTTGAAAGAAGTAATGGGTAAGTCTTGATTATCTACTGAGAATTGACTACATTGTTATCACAGCTATGGATAACAATATTATCATTCCGAATACTCTAGTGCATGGAAGGGGTGCACAAATAAATCCAAAAAACAAATTTGAAAAGCACGAACGCAGTGCATTTGTTGAAGATGCAATTCATGATTGTAGCATACTCGACAAAGACAATCGCACAGTCTTTACTGAAGTTGAAGCTAAGAGCATCATTAATAGGGTCGACAGCCCTGATGTGCCTGGAAATTGGAGTTTAAACCCCTATCAGGGATGTGAACACGGTTGCGTTTATTGTTACGCAAGAAACACACATGAGTATTGGGGGTTTAGCGCTGGAACAGATTTTGAGCAGCAAATTATAGTGAAGACGAATGCTGCCCAATTATTGGTTAAAAAATTAAGGAGTCCGAATTGGGAGGCGAGCCCTATCATGTTAAGTGGCAATACAGATTGCTATCAGCCTGCAGAACGCAAATACGAAATCACTCGCAAAATCTTGCGCCACTGCCTCGAACTGAATCACCCCCTCGGGATAATTACAAAAAACGCCTTAATTACTAGAGATATTGATTTACTGAAAGAACTTTCAAAAAGAAACTTAGTCCATGTGAATATAAGTATCACTAGCCTCAATGAAAAACTGCGACGAGCAATGGAACCTCGAACTGCATCTGCAAACAAGCGTTTTAAAACTGTAGAAAAACTAAGTGAGCACGGAATTCCAGTGAATGTGATGTTCGCTCCTATCATTCCAGGCCTAAATAGCGATGAAGTATTCAATATAGCTAAGCGAAGCAAAGAAGCAGGAGCCACCAGTTTATCATATACTATGTTGCGCTTAAACGGAACTGTAGGTCTGCTTTTTGAAGACTGGATTCGCAAAACTTTTCCCTTAAAAGCCAATAGGGTGATGAATTTAATAGCAAGCGCCCAAGGCGGTAAACTTTCAAATAATACCTTCGGAGAACGCATGAAAGGCAAAGGTGTGATGGCTGAAAACATCCGACAACAAATTAATCTAGCCAAGAAAAAATTCCAACTAGATCAGAAACTGCCAGAGTTTGACCTTTCGCTTTTCAATAAGAGCAGAACTCCTCAATTGCATTTGTTCTCATAGCAGAATTCACTTTAAATCCTTAAACTCAAATAGAATTCTTAAAAGGATGGTTCATCTTGAGTTATAAAGTAATTACTTTGCATAGCAGATTGTTAAGAAAGTAATGAAGGAGATTCTAGATTATACCTTATTCCATATCACAGACGAAGTAAGCGTAACTGTTGGAAGTATATTATCCATCCTTCTGTACTACTTGGTTTTATACGTTTTGTATAGATGGATTAAACGAATAGGTAAAATCTCTGTGAACAGCGGCCGCCTACAGCAGGGCCAATTTTATGCCATTACCCAAATAAGCAAATACCTTCTATCTACCCTCTTTATAGTCTTAACACTTGCAGCTCTGAAGGTTGATTTTAAATACTTCCTAGCCTTAACTCCTTTATTTATTGGTTTAGGTTTAGGATTACAACAGGTATTCAATGACCTCTTTTCTGGTTTTATTCTACTCATTGAGCCGAGTATAAGAATCAATGATATAGTAGAAGTAGATGGTATAGTAGCTCGAGTTAAAGAATTGGGACTTAGAACTTCCAAGGTAGAAAGTAGAGAGGGCATAGTTTTAATTATTCCCAATCACAAACTGGTGAGCGAAAAGCTTATTAATTGGTCTTCTAATCACCATGTCACGCGTTTCTCTGTTAAAGTGGGTGTTGCATATGGTTCCAATGTAGAATTGGTTAAAAAGATCTTAATTGAGACTGCATGGAAACATCAGCGTATAAAAACTAATCCTGCGCCTTTTGTTCGTTTTACTGACTTTGGAGATTCATCATTGGACTTTGAATTGCTTTTTTGGTCGAATTATCTCTTCCCTATTGAAGATGTTAAAAGTGATATTCGATTTATGATCGACGAAGAATTCAGGAAACACAAGGTTCAAATTCCATTTCCTCAACGCGATTTGCATATTAAAACAGATACTAGAGGGCTCAAATCATAATTTGAGGCATAAAAAAAGGGCACTTAAAGCGCCCTTCCCTTTTGTATTTTCATCGCTTAGCCTTCTAAAGCCGCTGCACCACCAACAATCTCCAATATTTCTTTGGTAATTGCCGCTTGACGCGCTTGGTTGTACTGTAACTTTAGATCGTCTAATAATTCACCAGCGTTTTCAGTGGCGTTATCCATCGCAACCATTCTAGATCCGTGCTCAGAAGCTTGAGAATCAAGCATTGTTCTGAACAACTGAGTCTTAACGGCGCGTGGTATTAATTCATAAAGAATTTCAGTCTTAGAAGGTTCAAAAGTAAAATCAGCCAATAAGCTATTCTGCTTTCCTTCCTCTTTAGAAGCAAACGCATCTAAGTCTACAGGAAGCATTTTCTCCGCTTGGATAAACTGAGTTGCAGCATTTTTAAACTTATTGTAAACGATTCTTACCTCATCATATTTACCGCTCAAGAAATCCGCTATTACATTATCTCCAATAGCAAAAACTTCCTCAGCATTTAGATCTTGAAAAGCAGTCATATTAGATGTATCCATATTAAGATCCATCTTCTTGAAATATTCATATGCCTTCTTTCCTAAGAATTTGATTTCAACATTTACATTGGAATCGTATTTCTCATCTAGTAAATACTTAACCTGCTTGATAACATTAGAGTTAAATGCCCCGCACAAACCTCTATCACTGGAGTTTACGATTAGGAGTACATTCTTAACGTCTCTGTAATCAAAGTATCCCTGCAGAGCTTGGTCGTCTTTAGCACTATCCGCAAGATTCATCAGAATGCCATTGAGTTTATCGGCATACGGACGCATCTGAGTGATGGCCATAGTCGCTTTTCTCAATTTAGTAGCAGACACAAGCTTCATAGCTTTTGTAATCTGCTGCGTCGACATTGTAGAAGATATCCTGGTTCGTACTTCTTTTAAGTTAGCCATACTGCCTAAGCTTTGTAGTTTTTAGCTAATTCGGTTCCTACTTTTTCAATAGTTGCAGTGATGTTGTCATCAAACTTTCCAGCTGATAATGCATCAACTACATCTTTGTGATCAGCATCCATTTTCATTAAGAATTCTTCTTCAAATTTTCTTACTTGGTCAACTGGTACATTTCTCAACAAACCTTTAGTTCCCAAATAGATAATACAAACTTGATGTCCAACACTCAATGGTGAATACTGTGCTTGTTTTAATATTTCAACGTTTCTAGAACCTTTATCAAGTACTGCTTTTGTAGCCGCATCAAGATCAGAACCAAATTTAGCAAATGCTTCTAGTTCGCGATATTGTGCTTGGTCTAATTTCAGTGTACCTGCAGTTTTCTTCATCCCTTTAGTTTGAGCAGCACCACCCACACGAGATACCGAAATACCTACGTTAATTGCTGGTCTTACCCCTGAAAGGAATAAATCTGATTCTAAGAATATCTGACCATCCGTAATAGAAATTACGTTGGTAGGGATATATGCAGAAACGTCTCCTGCCTGTGTTTCAATAATTGGAAGTGCCGTTAGTGAGCCTCCACCTTTTACTTTGTCTTTTAAAGATTCTGGAAGGTCGTTCATACCTTTTGCAATCTCATCAGAGCTAGTCACTTTTGCAGCTCTTTCCAATAAACGAGAGTGAAGATAGAACACATCACCTGGATATGCTTCACGACCTGGAGGACGCTTAAGTAGAAGCGAAACCTCACGATAAGCTACTGCTTGTTTAGAAAGATCATCAAATACGATAAGTGCTGG
>CBDUMX010000119.1:0-7232 GCA_965368435.1 uncultured bacterium | reverse complement strand
ATTTGATACAACCTACTTTTATCATGGATTATCCAGTCATTATGAGTCCGCTGACCAAGAAACACAGAGAAAATCCAGAGCTTACAGAGCGTTTTGAACTGATAATCAACGGCAAGGAAATCGCAAACTGTTATAGTGAGTTAAACGACCCAATAGATCAAAGAGAGCGCTTTGAGCATCAAGCAGAATTATTGGAAAGGGGTGATGATGAAGCCATGTTTGTGGATCAAGATTTCTTAAAATCTTTAGAATACGGAATGCCGCCAACTGCAGGTATAGGTATTGGTATCGATAGATTGGTAATGCTTTTAACCAATAATGAGAGTATACAGGAGGTTTTGTTCTTTCCGCAGATGAGACCTGTGAAGAAGAATTGAGAATTTTTCAATAAGGCAATTACGCAATTACGCAATTACGCAATGAAGCAATAACGCAATCCTATTGGTTCGTTTAATCGTTTAACCGTTTAAGCCGTTTAACCGTTTTTCACTAAACACTAATCCTCAATCTTCCATTCTCAATTCTCAATTCTTTCCCTTCCTTTGCAGCATGCATTTAGTTACTACTCATATCTGTATGGCCAAAGATCTTGGTGTGCATGGAAATTTATTTGGTGGGATTATGATGGCGTGGATTGATGAAGCGGCCTCTTCCATGGCTGTGAGCATCTGCCACACTCCAAATATGGTTACCGTTAAAGTTGATGAACTTGTTTTTAAAAAGAAGGTAAAAGAGGGCTTTCTAATCCGTATCTATGGTGAAGTTGCTGAGATGGGTCGCACATCTATCAAATTCAAGATTGAAGCTCGTAAGGTGAGCGTCTATACGGGAGAAGAAGATGTTGTGGTGAGCACAAACACAACTTTCGTGAGAATTGATGAATCTGGTGTACCTACTCCAATACCATCTCCAGTACGTGAGAGATATGCTGAACTCATTAAAAAATAAGCCGTTGGTTAATCAAAATCCGACATAGGTTTAGTCGACATACTATTTTTATCGCTTCTCTTGTTCATATGAAAACGCGATATGAACAAGTACAAGCCAAAGCAAATTGACCGAGTAATTCTTTTTGAAATTGGAGTTATTCTAGCTCTCTTAATGATCAATTGGGTCATGAATATGGAGTATAGATCTAGTTTTGATGTTATTGGAAATAGCACAGAAAAAGAATGGGATTCACTGATCGTTTTACCTCCAGAACCGCGGATTGAACAGGAAAAAACACAGCAAAAGGCCGCTTTCATTCCCTTTAATCCTATTTCTGTGATAAAGCAGGTAGATGATCTTTTTAAAGTTAATGATATAAGTAAAATAGATATCAAGCCTAAGGCTCCCGGTCCAATAAAGAATATTCCATTCATTTCCCGAGCAAGCTCGTCTGCTAAAATAGACAGCTTTGCAGCCGTTATGCCACAATATCCAGGTGGACATGAAGCACTCAGTAAATTTATTCAAGACAGATTTAACTTCACAGATAGAATGTATGACTATGGTGGCAGTGTTAGAGTAATCGTTCAATTTGTGGTGAGAAAGGATGGGGAAGTGACTGATATAGAGGTGTTAAACTGTAGTGTGCCCCATCTAGGAATTCAACAAGAAGCCGTAATTCTATGCAACAAAATGCCTAAATGGATACCCGGAAATGACGGTAACCAGCCCGTTAATGTGCGAATGATACTTCCACTCACTATTCAGGTCTACTAGCTTTGGCATGAATATGGAAGTATAACTAGTACATTCGGTAAGGTAGTTTTCGTAAACTTAGCTTTTAGTTAATCAGTCGGACGGGGCAACTCGTCCGACTTCTTTTTTATATCTCTCCGTTAATCAATTCAAAATATCCGCTACTCAATCCATCAATTGATTATGCAAAATTTCTTCACTATCTTTATAATATGATAAAGAAGCTCATTTCACTCCTAATTATTTGTTCAATAGTACCACTTGTGTATGGTGACAATGAAGGGGAGAAAGAAAAGAATGGAAACGGCAGCGAAGAAGTCGTAGTGTTTGACTCTATCAGTGGTGACTCTATTTATGTGCATATAAATGCAAATGAAGATACATTGGTGTTCGAAGATTGGGATGGTTCTACAGGTTTAGTAACTGACAATTCAGCCGTTGAAGGTCGAAGTCAAGAAAATGCCGAAGGTCAACAAGCATTGGATGCAAATGATATTATCGGAGGACTAATTGAAAATCATAAAAAGCGATATGAAGTAAGCTTTGAGATTTATCCTAACCCCACTGCAGATCAATTGCACATAAATGCTGAAAGACCACCTCAAGAGATTAGAATTATTAGTCTATCCGGTCAGTTGATTTTACAAACTGTAGGTGTTGATGTAATTGACGTTAGTAGCTATGACACTGGTATATACTTTATAGAACTGATTTATTTTGATCATATAGAGACTAGAAAGTTTGTAAAACGAGTTTAACCCTTTAATCCCTTAATTATGTTGAAAGCAGTAATAATTGACGACGAAAGAAAAAGCAGAGAAAATTTGGAATTGCTTCTAAATTCCTTTGTTGAAAATGTAAGTATTGTAGGTACAGCTGACGGTGTATTAACGGGGATTAAGACAATAGAAGACAATAAACCGGATCTGGTGTTCTTAGACATTCATTTAAGTAATGGCGATGGATTTGAAATCCTAGAAAGTCTGAAAGACCAAAATCAAAACGTAATTTTTGTTACTGGCCATGAAGAGCATGCAGTGCAAGCCTTCAGATCAGAAGCTGTAGATTACTTACTCAAACCAGTTTCTATTGAATTGCTTAAGAATGCAGTTGACAGAGTAAAAAAACGCAAAGTTACAAGCCCTGAAGGGAATATTGCTAAAACCCAAATCTCCCTTTCAACTTCTAAAGGATTGATATTCTTAAAAACAGATGATATAGTATACTGCAAAGGAGATGGTGCCTACACCTATTTCTTCCTTAAAAGCGGAGAACGTATTACTACTTCCAAAAACCTCAAGGAGTATGAAAATAGATTAAACGGATATAATTTTTTTAGATCTCATAAATCTTATCTGGTCAATCTAAGTGAAATAAAAACGTATGTTCGCGGTGAAGGCGGACATGTAATCATGACCAATGGTGAAAATGTCAGCGTTTCCAAAAGAAGAAAAGACGCATTTTTAGCCGCACTTGGAAGTGTATAGATCAAAACTTTATCAAATATTAATAACTCTTTTTTTTCTTCTTGCCCTTACTAAATCTCAAGGTCAAGACCTTATTCGATTTCAAAATTTAACAGTCAGTGATGGTCTCACAATGGGCACCATTACCGCTTTTCAGAAAGACAAATTTGGCTATATCTGGATAGCAACGGCTGAGGGATTGCACCGCTTCGATGGCAAGCATTTTAGAGTTTTTAAGCATAAAGACAGAGATGATAATAGCCTTTCTGACAGCTATATACGCTGCCTTTTGGCTGTGGATGATAAACTGTATATAGGAAATAACAGCGGTGTAATTGATGTTCTCAATCTCAATGATTATAGCTTCAAGCACCTTAGGCCAACATCTGTAGACCCCAATTTTGACTACCCTATATCGGTGCTCAGCCAATTTGAAGGCAGCATATTAATTGGAACTGAAGGTGGAGGTTTGTGGTATCACAACAGCCAGAATAACACCATTAGCCCGTACAAATTAGATGAAAAAAGATTCACTTTTGTCAATGATATCAAGACCTCTGGAGAAAGCTTCTATCTGAGTTCTGAGAGATACCTCTATCAATGTTCATTCAAGGATTGCAAGAAAATTCTGGAAACTGATGAACTAAACATAGCGGCATTTGATTTCTTAAATGAAGACATCATTCTCGGTACTAGTTATGGCCTTCTGAAATGGAATTCTGAAAATGGTTTTGAAAAGATTGAATTACCGCCTAGAAAGCGAAGGGTATACAGTATTAGCGATATTTTGGTCGACGGCAATAATTTTTGGGTAAGCAGCATGGGTGGCTTGCTTCACTATGTTGATGGTCAATACCATTTTTACGAACACGATCCGATACGACCCTTTTCATTGGTCAACAATCAAATCAATACCATTTACAAAGACGATGAAGGGATAATCTGGCTTGGCACATTGGCTGGGGTAAGTAGATATGCCCCTAAATTGAAGAAGTTTGGTTTGCTGCAGTACTTTGATTATCAGAATGTAAACTATAATAATAATGTCTATTACATCTATTCTAGTTCAGATGGATTTACCTATTTGGGGACGCTTACTGGCGGACTAATTAAACTCAATGCTCAACATCAAATTGAAGATGTCTACCCCATAATTAAAGATGGAGCTATTGAAACTAAGGCAGTGCGAGCCATGTTTGAAGATTCTAAGGGGAATTGCTGGATAGGCACGCGTGATGAAGGTTTGTTTTTATTTGATAAGGCCGCGAGAAAGTTTAAGCACATCAAAGGTTCTCAAGGCTTTGAAATTAGTAGCAAGATCATTAGATGCATTTATGAGGATAGTGAAAACAGATTGTGGATAGGCACTCAACAGGGACTAAACTTATACAATATAGAAGAGAATAAATTCTATTCATTTGTAGCTGAGCCTGAAATAGTGGCCAATAATTCCATTTATCAGATAACTGAAGATCCCAAAACCAAACAATTGATTATCGCTTCTTTCCGCGGTGGACTGCAGTTTTTTAATCCAAATAGCAAGCGATTTATAAGCTTAAAATATCACAAAGACGACTCTACATCAATAAGCAACAATAATGTGATGTGTTTGGAGTGGATGAATGAAGACACCCTCTTAATTGGCACCTATGGTGGAGGCCTAAACATTATAGATGTTAGAAGCAAAAAGGCATTACATATTAATGAAGACAATGGTTTAATTAATAATGCGGTATACGGCATTATTTATCAAGGTGATGGGAAAATTTGGCTTTCAACCAATAATGGAGTAGTGCTCTATAATCTATATTTGAATACCTTCACCAATTTCAAGCCAGTCCACTACCTTCAAAATACAGAATTTAATGAAGGAGCATTTGAACGCTCGGCCAATGGCTATTATTACTTTGGTGGAGTGAGTGGGTTTAATTACTTCAAACCAGAAGCTATTGTATATGATACACTGGCACCTAAACTCAGAATTACGGATATTAGGGGTGATTACCAAATATCAGAAAATGGAACCATCAATTTGAGCTTTATTAACTCTCGACTCGAATTGGATTTTATGGCCCTATACTATGTAAATCCACAAGGAGTTCAGTATAAATATAAACTGGAAGGCTATGATCACGACTGGGTTGTGCCTCTGCATTCAAACACAGCTAGTTACCCTAGATTAAGTCCAGGTACATATACCTTCACAGTGGTTGCCCAAGATGAGTTTGGCAAATGGGTAAGTACATCTGAAGAATTAAAGGTTTATGTTAAGCCACCATTTTGGCAAATGTGGTGGTTTATACTGCTGTTGATTGGCGTAGTTGCTGGAGCGGTTTTTCTCCTGTTCAGATATAGAACCAGAGAAATAGAAAAGGCATACAAACATCAATTAGTAGATTCAGAATTAAGGGCTTTAAGAAGTCAGATGAACCCACACTTTATCTTTAATTCACTGAATAGCATACAGTATTTTATACTTAAAAAGCAACCGCAGGAAGCCTATACCTACCTGTCAAAATTTGCTAGCTTGATGCGAAAAATATTGCAAAACTCTAGATTGAAATACATCAGTATTAAAGATGAGGTTGAATGGTTGGAACTCTATTTGGAAATGGAAAAGCTGAGAATGGACAATAACCTGGAATACACTATTGATTATGAAGGAGTTGAAGATATTGAAGGCACTTACATCCCAACCATGCTGATTCAACCTTATGTCGAAAATGGTATAATCCACGGGCTGTTATCAAAGGAGAATGACCGACAAATTGCAATCAAATTCACTAAAAAGGAAGACCATATCGTTTGTATAGTGCACGACAATGGAATAGGAAGAGACGCAGCTAGAGTCCTCAATGAGAAGCGCACTAGAAAACACGATTCCGCCGGAATGGCCTTGACCAAAACGAGATTAAAAATACTCAGCGAAGGCAAAGGTGATTTTGACGTACAAATTGAAGATTTAAGCGAAGAAGGTCTGCCAATTGGAACAAAAGTGACCATATTGATACCCCTAATAGAAAAAGTGGATGAATGAGATAAAAGCAATAGTGGTCGACGATGAACCCAAAAGCAGGCAGGTTCTTATTGAATTGCTCAAACTCTTTTGTCCCCATGTCGATGTGATCGAAGAAGCAGGGTCTATTAATGAGGCTGTCGACAAGATTAATGATCATCAACCACAACTTGTCTTCTTTGATATACTTCTTAAAGAAGGAGATTCTTTTGAGATCATCAATAGAATAAATGAAGTAAACTTTGAAATGATTTTTGTTACAGCATTTGATGAAGATTCTGTAAAGGCTTTGAAGTTTTCAGGTGCTAAAGTGCTGCTTAAACCCATACAAATTTCAGATTTAGTGGATGCCGTGAAAAGCGTTTCTAAACAAAATGGCAAAAGTTATTTGCGATATAAAATGGCTGATGGTGTGCTGAAAAGCAAATTCAAAACTATACCAATGGTGACTTCTTCAGGTCTTATCTTTAAGGAGATACAAGACATACTATATGCCAGCAACAGGAAAAAGGGATCAGAGATTACCTTTAAAGATGGTTCCAGAACTAAAAGTGAACGAACCATTAATGAATTATTTGAAGTTATAGATTCTAATCAGTTTATTATTACTGCCGATCTCCTTATCAATAAGAGTTTGCTGCATGAACACGATAGTGAAAATCAAGAACTACACTTCAAAGACGGAAGCAGATATGTGTATTAAAGCTGAACTAACTAATATACAATCTCGTATTATGTTATCAATTGCACTTGATAAAAAGCCGTATTAGTCCTAAGCTTGTTCTCAGTTTCGCCCAGCTCTTATGAAAAAAACACTCCTTATAGCACTGACAATCATTGCTAGCTTTAATTTAAACGCTCAAACTTATTTTCCACCTATTTCACAATCTGCTTTTTGGGATACTACCGCAATGGAAGATCTCGGTTGGTGCAGAGATAAAGTTGACAGCTTATTTAGCTATCTTGAAGATGAAAATAGCAAAGGCTTCATAGTTCTAAAAGATGGTAAAATTGTTATTGAAAAGTATTTTGACTCATTCACTAAAGATTCTCTTTGGTATTGG
>CBDUMX010000118.1:0-7255 GCA_965368435.1 uncultured bacterium | reverse complement strand
GTAAATGTAAAATGGACAACTGCCAGTGAGCTGAATAATTCAAGATTTGAGATAGAGCGCATGTTAGAAGGTGAAACATCTTACAAGAAAATTGCTGAAGTAGCCGGAGCAGGAAATTCAACTGAGCTGCTACATTATAAGTATAACGATGCTACTAATAATTGGGCAACACCTAAGGCATATTACAGAATAAAGCAAATTGATTACGACGGTCAATCTAGCCATTCAGAAGCAGTGTTTGTTTCTAACAGCAAAGCATTTGAGGTAGTGCTCTACCCCAATCCGGCAGTAAATTTTGTCAATATAAAAGTTGATACCGACGAGCCTCTTAATCTTAGCATTTTAAATGGCGCTGGCTCGGTTGTTTACAGCGACCTTTTAACTCGAGATGCTAGAGTGAACACCACAGACTTTGCCGCAGGAATATACTTTGTGCAACTGTCGACCAGTCACGACTTAAAAACCTACAAACTACAAATTACTAAATAGATTAACACATTATCATGGAAATCAGAAATGAACCTAAAGTCTCGCAAGAGATAAACCTACTTCGTATAACAATTCTAGGATCTGTTATCGTAGGTGCACTAATTACTATTTTCTTCTTTTTTGGAGGAATGTTTACTAGCAAAGATGCAAAAGCTGCCTCAACTTCTATTCCTGCAGGCACTACTGTATATAGCAATGTAAGTCCCTTTGTCACTCTTACTTCTGGTGACACCCTCTTCATCTATGGTGTATTAGATTTGAATTCATCTTATCTTTTGCACATAAACAATGTAATAACCATAGTTGTTGATGGGTCTTCAGCTGAACTGCGTTTTAAAAAGAACAAGGATCTTTGGCTTGGAACGGGAAGTTCTATCATTCTTTTAAATGGTGGATCGATTACAAGTTACAACGGCTGCAATTCAGGTACGTCTATATACTTCGGTTTGACAGAAGTTGCAGATTGCTCTGGTGGCGGAGGTACACCTAGCTTTAGCGATATTAATGCAGCAGGTGGGATAAGCAGTACTGGAGCACCTTTACCAGTGGAATGGCTTGATGTATCAGCCACAGCCTTAACAGAAGGTGAAGTTGAAGTAAGTTGGAAAACTGCTGCTGAAATTAACAATAGTCATTTTGATGTAGAGTACAGTTTAGATGCAACAAACTGGTCAATTGCTCAGGTTGTTAATTCTCGTGCTGTGGGTGGAAACAGTAGTGAAATACTCTCTTATTCTGTACTTCATCACTTGCCAAGTAAAGCTGAAAGAGTGTATTACAGAGTAAAACAAATGGACTACGACGGCCAATTTGACTATACCGATATAATGGTAGTACACTTTGAAATAAAAGCAGGAATAAACATTGCTACTCTTGGAAATTCCAAAATTAGAGTCAATGTGCAATCTGATTTAAGTAAAGAATCAACCGTAAAAATATTTAATGAAACTGGAGCTCTGTTAACTGAAGAAGTTATAGAAGAGCAAAGAGTGTTTAGTTTACCGCAAGCTGGCCTGTACATAGTAGAAGTAGCAACAGGCAGTGATGTTCAACGCATCAAGCATATGGTAAAATAGTAGGTAGATCTGAAAGAAGAGGGTCAGGTAATTGAAAATTTCAAGTACTTGATCTTCTTCCCTTCAGTAAGCCACATTTTTTCATAAAAGGTTTGTATCCCTATAAGGTACTCTGGAGCTTCTTTCCAATTATAAATGTCTGAAGAGTCGGCAAACAGCTCTAATTTATTCTCTTTAATAACCTCTTTGGTAAATTCATAAAAACGCGATGAATCAGTTTTTAGATTCATAATAGCATGCTCGTGTGAAATATTTCTGTACTTAGTTAGAAAACTCTTATTTGTGAGCCTTTTGCGCTCTTTAGCATGCTGAGGGTCAGGAAAAGTAATCCAGAACTCATCAATCTCACCTTCCTCAAAAAATTCTTCTATATTTCCTATCATCAATCTATGAAAAGCCACATTGTTCAATTTGTTTTCCAAAGCGTATTTGGCGCCTTTCCAAATTCTATTTCCCTTTAAATCTATGCCAATAAAATTTCGATGTGGGAAACGCTCAGCTAAACCAATGGTGTATTCTCCTTTACCGCAAGCCAATTCTACAGTTATCGGGTTTGAGTTCTTGAAATATTCCTTGGCCCACTTGCCTTTCATCTCTTTGCTGTACTCAAAGCAATTGCTAAACTCACTTACTTCTGCAAACTTTTGCAATTTGTTCTTTTTTCCCATGGGCTGGCAAAAGTATATATTCGTTTGATAAATTATTGCGTATACACACTTCGCTTTAGCTTCCCAGTATCAGTATACTCAAACTTTTCTCTGTATGTTAATTCTCTTGGCGAATGGTGTTGTGGCAACTCCCTTTTTAGCAATTGCAGTAAATAATATTCGTCTTTGATGGGTTGTCCTTCTACAACAAGTACCAATTTTTGTCCCAATTCTCGATCTGGACTGGACGATAAATAGATATTTCTATTTATACCGGCTAACTGAAAAATCTCTCTTACTAAAGCTTGAGTTTGTCTTAGATTAATCTTTATTCCACCACTGTTTATTACTTCATCGCTTCTACCTAAAATTCTAAAACCCTGATTTGTTATTTCTGCCAAATCTGAACTGCAATGTTTGAAATCTAACTCTTCAATTTCTGCGCATAAACAATCAGCTTTCAGTGTCAGCTGTACACCTTCAATACAGCTGTAAAATCTATCTCCTAGCTTTCTATATCCTATATGTGAAGCAGTTTCTGCGCTTCCATAAGTAACTATGAGTTCGCAAAAACGAAAATCTTCATTCCATCTAATTAGATCTAATTCTAAATCTCGAGTTAGAGCTACTCCTCCTATAAGTACAGTGTTAAACTTTGAAAGTTGCTTACTGTTATAATCTAGGCAGTGTGAGATTTGTTGCGGACTCATAGATACCAAAGTATAGGTGTGGTTTTCTGAAAGCGCGGCTAGCGGTGTGCTACTCGGTTGTTCAAAATGAATATCCCAATCGTGATGCAGAGCTCGAATTAACTGCATAAAACCCGCAGTTTTATCAACAGGCATGCAGCAAAGTATTTTCTCATTCTCAAGATTAAATGTTTCTGCTGTGCGATTTGCACTCCACTCCAATAAAGCTCTGTCTAACTCTATCTCTTTGACTATGCCTGTAGTTCCAGAGCTTTTCACACTAAAGGTCTTTGCACCTTTTCTCCACTCATTAGCAATGTTTTCTACAAACTCTCTGTGCTCGTATGTGTCAGAAAAGCTAATTGTCATTTAAGTGCGGCAGCGAGTTTTACAGCAAATTCATCAATTTCAGTTTTTGAACAATAGATATGAGTGGATACCCTAATGCAATCCAAACCATTCTCCGTTACAATTCGCAATCTGAAGTTATCATTGGACAAAAGCTGGTTTACTTCCATAAAGTCTTTTTTAAGTGTCTTAAAACTTATGATCCCTGCAGTTTCGCTTTTCTTTGTGCTCACAAGCAGTTTTATTCCTTCGATTTCTTCCAATCGCTTGCACAAATAATGTCCAAGCTCACTTATTTTCTTAACTACTTTTTTCGCACCCAAGGTATTAATAAAATCAATCGACGCTTTTGATGCAGCGTAGATAGAATCGCTCTGAGTGCCATAATAATACCTATGTGCCGAATCTGGTTTTAATCCTTTGTAATCCACTTTTCCTCCTTCAAATGACCAACCCAAATCTGAATGGGCTCCTACATAATAGGTATTCAATCGCGGCAATAACTTTTCATTGATGTAGAGGAATCCACTGCCTTTTGGTCCCAGCATCCATTTGTGAAAACAACTGGAGTAGAAATCGCAACCAATATCTTTCATATCTAATTCAAGCATGCCAGCACCGTGAGCACCGTCAATGCATGAATAGCAATTAAACTTTTTGGCCAAATCACAGATCTCTTTAATTGGCAATACGTGTCCTATGGTGCATGGCACATGTGGCAGTGCTATAACTTTTGTTTTGCTACTTATAATCTTTGCTATATTGACCAATGTTTCATTTCCATTAGCACCCAATTCTATAAGCCTGATACTGAGCTTGTCTACCTTCGCCCTATTTAACCAGGGTAATGCATTGCCAGCATGTTCATGAGTGCAAAGTATTACTTCATCTCCTTCATTTAACGGAAGCGACCAAGCAGCAATATTTATACCTTCAGTTACATTATGTGTTAAAGCGATTTCATTTTCAGAGCAATTTATAAATTTAGCTAATGCCGACTTAAGAGGAGCTTCATGTTGTGAATAGATTCCTTTGGAATTAGCTTGATCTATTGCATCCTTATAGGCGTTGATAACATGCTTAGGAGATAGGCCCATGGTGCCAGTGTTGAAATAGTGGTAATCTTTTTCCTTAATAAATAGAGATGGAATATCATTCCAACCTATTGTAGGCTTATCGTCGGCAAAGGCTCTTAAAGAAGGCATAATGCTCATTCCGATACCAGCCAACGCTGCAGTTCTTAAAAATTCTCGTCTATCGCTCACAATTGCATGAATATTCCACCAAAGGTATAAAACTTTCTATCTAGAGTGTAATAGCAAACTCATTTCAGAGTTATTGAACGACAACAAGGACAATCAATTGTTCTTTATTAGTAAATTCGCAACTATTTTTAGAGCAAATGAAAAACATTTTAATTCTATTACCCCTTCTACTATTTCAATTGAACGTTTTTAGTCAAGACAGTAAATTTCCAATTTTTGTTTATGGAGAAGATACTGTGTACAATGATGAGTTTATGCGTGTGTTTAACAAAAACAAGCGTGTTGATGCAAAACCAACGCAGGCTGAAATTGAAGAATATTTACAGTTGTACATCAAATTTAAGCTCAAGGTTGCTGAAGCCTACGCTTTGAAGATGGACACTGTGCCCAGCTTTATCAATGAGTTAAATGGATATAGAAAGCAATTGGCACAGCCCTATTTGACAGATAAGGAGGTTAATGAGAAATTAATTCGCGAAGCTTATGAACGAAGCAAACAGGAAGTAAGAGCTGCCCATATTTTAGTAGCATGCCCGCCTTCCGCTTCACCTGAGGATACTCTAGCAGCATATAAGAGAATACTTAATTATAGAAATAGAATAGTTGAAGGTGGACAAGAATTTGAGGAGATAGCATTTCAATTATCAAATGATCCATCGGCTAAAAACAACAAGGGAGATCTTGGTTACTTCACCGCTTTTCAGATGATTTATCCTTTTGAAAATATGGCATTTAATACTGCTGTAGGTGAAGTGAGTATGCCGTTTAGAACCCGTTTTGGTTATCATATTGTAAAGGTAAACGATAGACGCGAGGCGCTTGCTGAAGTTCAGGTAGCCCACATCATGATTAATTTTCATAATGAATCTGATATAGACAGTGCTAAACGCAGAATAGATGCGGTGTACCAGAAACTTCAAAAAGGTGAAAGTTGGGCAACATTGGTGCATGAGTTTTCTGAGGACTTCAGATCAGCCAGCAATGATGGGATACTCAACTGGTTTAGTAGAACCACCCCCGGAGTTCCTGAAGAATTTAGAGAAAAGGCCTATGAATTAAAGGAAACAGGTCAGTACTCAGAACCTATTAAAACAAAATACGGCTGGCATATACTCAAATTAGTTGATAAAAAAGCCGATCTGAGTTTTGAAGATGTAAAAGAAAGTCTAAGACGCAAAGTAGAAAAGGACTCGCGTTCAGAGCTCAATAAATCTGTAGTTTTAGAACGAGTTAAGAAAGAGAACAATTTTAGCTATGTAACGGACAGAGCAACAGTTTTGCAGTATATGTTGCCACTTTTCGATTCAAGTATTCTAGCAGGCAGTTGGAAAAAGAAAGACACTGATAAAGACTTTAGCTTATTTATGATTGGCGGTGAGAATTACACCTTTAAACAATTCTCTGAATACGTATTGCTTAATCAGTCTAGAAGCAATTTAAGCATAAAAGCAACTGTTGAAAATCTATTTGATGCGTTTATTGACGACGAGAATATGAAGTATGAAGAAGACCATTTGGCCGATAAATACGATGATTTCAAATACATAATGCAGGAGTATAAAGACGGCATTCTGCTGTTTGAATTAACTGACCAAGAAGTTTGGTCACAGGCTATCAATGACACTACTGGCCTTCAAGAGTTTTACGAAAACAACAAAGCAAAATATATGTATCCTGAGCGGGCAGAAGTTACCTTCTACAGTTTTCAAGATGCTAAAACAGCAAAGAAAGGCAAGAAGTTGTGCAGCAAACTTTCAGATACTGAGCTCAAAGACAAACTCAATGCAAAGAACGCTTTAGCCGTAACTACAGAAACTAGGTATTTAGATAAAAATGCTTTGAGCGCAATTGAAGGACTAGAGTACAAAGTAGGCACCTATGACCTAAAAGACGAAAACAACAGAGTAAAAGTTGCGAGAGTGAAACGCATTATACCTCCAGAAGCCAAGCCAATGGAGAAAAATATGGGGCAGATTACTTCAGATTATCAAACGGAATTGGAGAAGCGTTGGATAGAAGAACTCAAAGCTAAATACCCAGTAAAAGTTTTCGATGAGAATGTAAAATCACTGTATTTATAGTGCTAAAATATTTCTCTATAGCCGCTATCCTTTTAGGAATTTACGCATGTCAAGAGCGAAGTGAACAAAAGGTTCTTGCAGAAGTCTATGGCGAAAAACTATTACAAGCAGAAGTAGACCAACTACTTGGTGCTGATTTAAGCTATGAAGACAGCGTTTTCATTGTAAAAGAATACATCAATTCATGGGTAAAACGGCAAGTTGTACTGCATGAATCAAAAACAGTTCTGAGCGAAAATGAACGGGATAAATCTCGACAATTACAAGCCTACCTGAACGACCTTTTGAGTTATGAAACGCTCAATAAATTAGCAGTGCAACAGATTGATTCAAATTTTAGCGATCAGGAACTTATGGATTACTACCAAGCCAATTTAGATGAGTTTGAGCTGAGTGAGAATATAATCAAGCTGGTGTTTTTCAAGCTTCCTTCATCACTTGAAAACATAAATGAATTATGGGAAAAATTCAATTCTGATCAATTGAATTACGAGGAGTTTAAAACTATTGCTATTCAACATGGAGGTAATTATTCAACTGATTCAGGATCATGGGTGTTTTTCAATGATATCCTCAAAGAAATTCCAATTGATACCTATAGCGAGGAGCATTTCTTAAACAATAACAAAAACATTAAGATAAACGAAGGCACTTACCGTT
>CBDUMX010000117.1:0-7295 GCA_965368435.1 uncultured bacterium | reverse complement strand
TGAGGCAAGTACCCTATCCCCTTCTGAGCGCGTTTGTACATGGCATTTTTAGTTATTTCTTCACCATTTAATCGTACATCTCCCTCATCTGGCTTAATTAAGCCCACTACCATATAAAATGTTGTGGTTTTCCCAGCACCATTAGGGCCTAGAAGACCAACTATCTCCCCTTGTTCAACATTAAGAGACACATCATTAACGACTTTACGCTTTTTATACTGCTTTACTAGCTTGTTTGCTTCTAGCCTCATTTACCCTCCAAAATTAACATACCAACACTACAAAAGATTCGTTTTAGCTTATATTTGTTGAATTAATACATGTATACGATGAAAAAGTTATTTTTATTACTAACTATTGCTTGTCTGAGCTTGAGCCTCAACGCACAGGTATTTGTAGGTCTAAAAGGCGGAGGAGGAATATCAGTTTTAACTGCTGGTGGAACCTATGCTCACGCTCCAGGAATTAATATAGTTGCAGGTGCTTCCTATAAGCATCATGTCTTTAATCGAGTTGTACTTGAAGGAAACATTCTTTTAGATATGCGCTCTACAACTGCATTGGATTTCCCTTTTGCTGGCCAAAACTACGATATGCCATCAACCTATATCTCAATGCCCCTTACAGCTCATTGGATTATGCCCTTTAAAAGCAAAAAATTGGTTCCATATAGAACTGAAGATTTTAAAACATATTGGTATTTGGAAGCTGGTCCTCATTTTGGTTATGGCCTTAGCGCTACTACTTATCTTGATCCCGTTGCAGCTCCAGAAAACCCTAAAGAAATTAAAGCTGGTGGATTTGATGCTGGCGTTGTTGTTGGAATGGGTATTAATTTCAATTTCAAAAACAGCAGAAACAAATTGGCTATTGGCTGGAGAGCTCAATACGGTTTACTAAATTATAACCACTACGATGGTGCACCAACATTTAACAATATCACCGCAGGTGCTTATGTTGGATACGACTTTAAACTTACTAAGAAACAGCAGTATCGCTATCGCATGTAGGACGTATGTCCTTTAGCATTAACTGCAAGCTGCGGTTTCCGTTAAAAATATTTTCTTGAATCTGAAAGCAGGCTTCTAAGGAGTCTGCTTTTTTTATGTCTTCAAACTTCTCAGCCATTCCAAATCCTATAGCAGCCAAAGTATTGTCTGATTGTTTAAGATTAAGCTTAATATGTTCCTGTGTACTTCCAATAATCTTGGCATAACCCGTATCAACTACCTTTGCGGCTTTAAAAACAGGAATGCTATTTCCGGGTCCAAACGGACCCATTTTATGTATTATTTTTAACAGCTTGTCATCAACAATACCTAAATCTATTTCTTCATCATAAAACAATTTCGGCACCATATCCTCATCCGTTAACTCTGCTTGACCAACAGCCTCGAAAGCATCAATAAAAGCCGCTAAGTTTTCCTCCTTTAATGTCATCCCCGCTGCATACTTATGCCCACCAAACTGCTCTAAATATTCACTGCATTTTACCAATGCTTCATGCACATCAAAGCCAGCAATAGATCTTGCAGAACCAGTGAGGACACCATCGTTTTTAGTTAAAATTATTGTTGGCTTATAATACAATTCTATAGCCCTTGATGCCGCAATACCAACAACTCCTTTATGCCATCCCTCCTTATAAAAAACCATTGTTTTCTTTTCCAATAATTCGGGTTTGGAAGCAACTATTGCCTTGAGATCTGCCGTTATTGAAGCATCTACTTTTTTTCTATCTGTATTTTGATCGCTTAATCCCCGTGCTAAATTTAACGCCTGGTCCCAATCTTGTGATATTAGCAATTCCACGGCTGCCTTTGCATGTCCCATTCTTCCCGCTGCATTAATTCTCGGACCTAAATAAAAAACCAAATCCCCTATACTCAATTCTTCTTTCTGAACGGAGATTGCTTTAAGTGCCTGAACTCCTAAACTTGAGCCATTATTAATGTATTTCAAACCGTAATATGCTAGTATGCGATTTTCTCCTAAGACTGGAACTATATCGGATGCTATACTCAAGCAAACCAAGTCTAGATATTGCATATAGTTCTTTTCGTCTAACTCGTTTTTTTGAGAATATGCCTCAGCCAATTTAAAACCCACTCCGCACGCAGCTAATTCTTTATATGGGTACTCACAACCTGCTTGCTTTGGATCTAAAATTATAGCATCAGGTAATTCTTCACCTGGTAAATGATGATCGCAGATTATAAAATCTACACCGAAACCTTTTGCATACTTCACTAGTTCAACAGAGCGAATGCCACAATCTAAAGCAATTATCAGCTTCATTCCACGCTCAGAAGCATAGTCAATGCCCTTCTTGCTAATGCCATAGCCTTCCGTATATCTGTCGGGTATGTAGTATTCAGCATGTTTAAATAAAGGACCAAAGAACGAGTACGTCAATGCAACAGATGTAGTACCATCTACATCGTAATCGCCATAAATCAATAACCCTTCTTTTTCTGAAATTGCTTGCTCTATGCGTGCAACAGCTTCTTCCATTCCTTTCATAAGAAATGGGTCGTGCAAATCACCAATTCTTGGATTGAAGAAAGACTTTACCTTTTCTTCTGTATCTAATCCTCGTTGACAAAGTATAGATGCCACAACTTCCGGGGCACCCAAATTTTGGACAAGCTTCTTAACTATATCAGGATTTGCTTTCTCTTTAGCGATCCAACGCATAGGCCAAAGATAAACACTCTTGTCTGTGCAGCTAAATGTTTAACTAAAATTTGGTGAAATGAAGACAGAAGATTTAATAGCGTTACTATGGGCTTACAATCAAAATCTTAGGGGCGATAAATTGCTCTCCTTGCAAGTACACAAGGTATTTCCCTGCTTCTAATCCATCTGGCAAATTAAAAGTTAAGTTATGGTCTCCCGCTTCCAAATATATCTCATCCATATATTCCATAAGCAATTCTCCTCCGATTGTCCTTAGTTCTACGCTAATTGATTCAGAAGTAGGGAGATTAAAAAACATGCTGAAATTCAACACTGCTGGATTTGGATAGAGAAAAAAATTGGTGTTCGAGCGAGTATAAATTGCCTCAGGGGAAGGATAAGTTTTACCTGGAGTATAACTAAATTTTCTGACCACATTATGCCAAACCGGATTCATAGTGGTTCCTAGAATAAACACATTTTCTTTATGCTTTACTGCTGCTTGTGCGTAGTTGTGTGTCCCATCGTGTTTCAAACTCAAATAACCATGGGTGCCAAAATTATCATCCAAAGTACCATCGCTAAGAAACCGAATGCTTAAAAAATCAATATACTGACGGAATGGGTTTCGTTTGTGTCTGTGTCCGACAAAAAGAATTGAACCATCCTTTTCTATAATACTTGTGCGCATAAAAACATCTTCCTCAAATGGACTAGCGAAAGTTGATACGCCATTTTCTCCAAAACTTGTATCCAAATCCAAATATGCATTCAGTCGCAATGCAAAAGGTCTGTATGTGCCATATACTTCATCTAATAAGGTACCAGTCAGCGTGAATTCGATGAGTTCAGGATTAAAATGAACTGCACTAACACCGTGTTCAGTTGCATTGAGTTTATTAGAGTTGAGATGCAGTGAAGATTTTAATCTTAAGAATCTACCGCTACTATCATACTGCTGTATTGCAAAAGCAGACTTTGTTAATGAATTTGAACCTATAACTGTAATTGCAGAATTTGAATGGACAATAAAATCTGATGGCTTATAAACCCCATGATTTCGCACTTCCTGAACTTTGCCATTTGATCCAAAGTTCTTATCAAGGACCCCACTTTCAAGCAGTCGTAATAAAACCAATTCTTGATCTGGCTTAAAAGTTGTTGCGGCTATCAGTAAGCGTCCATGCGGATCGATTTCTAGATCACAAAATTGATCATTCTTGCTTCCAAGATTTATTTTAGCCATTGCTAGATCTCCATATAGACCATAAAGAGTATCTATCTTTCCAAATTGATTTAACTTTACTACTGCCAAATCATCATTGCCCACTTCTTTATACAATCCACCTATGTAAATATCATTGTTTTGATTAATGGCTAAAGCTTGACCAAAGATATTTGGGTTCAAGTATGTTAAACCTCTGTCGCCAAAAGAGGTATCCAACTCACCATTATGATGATGGCAAGATATTACGTTTAACAAAACATCATCTGTGGTTCGAACCCTGTGAAGCAAAATCATGCTGCCGTTTGCCAGAAAATCTATATCCACAGCTCCCCAATTTTCACCATTCTTTCCAACATATAGGAAACCGGTAGAATCCGCAAATGACTCGTCAATCACTAAATGCTCTGCATGTATTGACGTAGTTAATAAAGAAAATAATAGGATGAAATATAACTTGATACTTCCCATACAAGTTAAACCATTGAGAATATAGAATTGTTGCTTGTCTTATTTCAAGCTAATTTCTACTTGACTGAGGTCAATGAACTGCTGAACGCGGTTTTCTATTCTTTGATTTTCGAGATGTAATAAACTCTCTGTACCAAATTTTTCAACGCAGAAACTAGCCATAGCTGAACCATAAATTACAGCTCGCTTAAAGTTCTCAAAACTCAAATTGTCAGTAGCTGCCAGATATCCAATGAAGCCGCCAGCAAAACTATCCCCTGCTCCTGTAGGATCAAATACGTCTTCTAACGGTAATGCTGGACAGAAATAAACTTGATCTTGGTAGAAAAGAAGTGCACCATGCTCACCTTTCTTAATGATCAGATACTTCGGCCCCATTGCTATTATCTTTCGAGATGCTTTTACCAAACTGTATTCCCCACTCAATTGTCGAGCTTCCTCATCATTGATAATCAAAACATCAATCTTTGCAATCGCTTTGGCTAAATCATCAGCAGCAATATCCATCCAGAAATTCATGGTATCCATACATACTAGTTTTGGACGTTTACGCAATCTTTCAATTACGGTCAATTGTACCTGCGGGGACAAATTCCCCAACATGAGGTAATCGCAATCTTGATAAGATTCAGGAATTATTGGGTCGAATTTTTCTAAAACATTCAGCTCTGTTACCAGAGTATCTCTGCTGTTCATATCGTTATGATACTTACCACTCCAAAAGAATGATTTTTCATTCTCTTTAATCTGTAGGCCTTCGGTATCAATGCCATGATCTTCTAATAACTTAATATCTGCCTTTGGAAAATCTCCACCAACAACAGCAACTAAGTTGATATCATCAGTTAAGTAAGAAGAAGATAGACTGATGTAAGTAGCCGCTCCTCCAATAATTTTATCTGTCTTTCCAAAAGGTGTTTCTATGGCATCAAATGCCACACTTCCAATAATTAATAAACTCATGCGGCTGCAAAGATGAAAGAATATTTGGATTGAAAAGGCAGAAAAACAGAAAACAAGCTGATATTGCTCAAGTGAATTGCTTCAGATTTTCTACCTTTGATGCAAAATTTTATTCTTATGAACGCTGAACCACTTATTCTCCCAAAAATATACGAAGACGCTGGAGATTTTATGCCTCTTTTAGGCACCGACTATATAGAACTTTATGTTAGCAATAGCAAGCAGGCTGCACATTACTATAAATCAGCTTGGGGTTTTCAATCACTAGCCTACGCTGGACTTGAAACTGGAGTTAAAGACAGGGAATCTTATGTTGTTGTCCAAGATAAAATAAGATTGGTTTTAACATCCCCTCTCAAAAGCGGAACTGATATTGGCAAGCATATAGACAAGCATGGCGACGGAGTAAAAGTCACAGCACTTTGGGTTCCGGATGCTACCAAAGCATTTGAAGAAGCAACTAAAAGAGGTGCTAAACCATATCTGCAACCAACAGTTGAAGAAGACGAAAATGGTAGAGTAGTTAAATCTGGAATAGAAATTTATGGCGATACCGTGCATATTTTTGTTGAGCGAAAAGACTATAATGGAATATTCTTGCCTGGCTATACAGCATGGAATCCAACGTATAAACCAGCCCCAATCGGATTAAAATACATTGACCATATGGTTGGAAATGTTGATTTGGGCGATATGGATAAATGGGTTGAATTCTATAAAAATGTTCTCGGCTTTAGCCAAATATTATCATTCGATGATAAGGACATTTCAACAGAATATACTGCTCTAATGAGCAAGGTTATGAGTAACGGAAATGGAAGAGTGAAATTTCCTATTAACGAGCCTGCCGACGGAATTAAGAAATCACAAATAGAAGAATATATTGAATTCTACGAAGGCGCTGGTATTCAGCATATTGCAGTTGCAACTGACGACATAATCTCAACTGTGCGCGAACTAAAAGATAGAGGAGTAGAATTTTTGAGAGTTCCCGACACTTATTACGACACTTTATTGGATAGAGTTGGTGAAATTGATGAGGATATTGCACCACTTAGAGAGCTTGGAATTTTAGTCGACAGAGATGACGAGGGGTACTTGCTGCAACTCTTCACAAGACCAGTAGAACCTCGACCAACAATGTTCTTTGAAATCATCCAAAGAAAAGGCGCGCAATCTTTCGGAAAAGGCAATTTTAAAGCACTTTTTGAAGCAATAGAAAGAGAGCAAGAAATTAGAGGAACGCTTTAGAATTAGTGATTAAGAGTTATGAATTAAGAATGATTAATTAAACTCTATTCACTCTAAAATACTCATTTGTTACTTTGCTGTTTGCAACTAAGGATTATACTAGATAATATTTTGTATAGCGAACCTAAATCAGATTTTATCTTTATTGCTTCAGCAATATTTGATTCTCCTGAGCTAATAAATAGTTCAATCCAATATAGTGACTCGTTGCACTCCTTCAAGGCAATAGAAAGTTTATGAATAAAATCTGCTTTACTTTCAGCATTTTGAGCTTCGCGCGAAAGAGCACCTATTGCTGTTCCTGATCTAAGCAATTGCTTTCCTATTGTTGTTTTAATAGCATAGTTTTCAATGTTGCAATAGAATTGTAGAACTTCCTTTGCCAGTTCAAAACTTTGAATCAACAGAATGTTTTTATTTCTCACCGTAACAAATTACTGGAGACTGGAATGCATATCCCATTTTTAACCATCAATAGGCAATACAAACTGTATAAAAGTGCCAAAGTGACTTTAAAATCCCATTCTTAATTCTTCATCCTTAATTCTTAATTCTAGATTCTATATTTGCCTCATCGAAAACCAACAAATTATAGAGGCAGCGGAAAGGCTCATAGCAGCTCAAAAAACTGGTATTGCCACTAATCCAATACGGAATATAATTGGTCTCAACAATATTGAAACAGCCTATAAAGTTCAACATCTTA
>CBDUMX010000116.1:0-7323 GCA_965368435.1 uncultured bacterium | reverse complement strand
GCTGTAGAAATTATAGTACCTCTGTCTTTCTTTAGCACTTTAATTGGTCCCCCATTGTATGGCACAAGGGGATCATCTGTTCCATTCATTACAAGTACTGCAGTTGGTTTACTTGGTTTGCATTCAGGGAAGTAGGTTTCTGAAAGTGTGGCCGTAAGTATAGCTCCACCCCTAAAGAGATCTGCGCGATCACAAAGTAAACGAGTAGACATGAAGCCCCCATTAGACATGCCAGTGGTAAAAATTCTACTGTCGTCAATAGAGTATTTATTTTTTACTTCATTAATTATTTCAGCAATGAACCCAACATCGTCAATATTTTCAACAGTTGATTTGACTCCATCAATCTTTCTCCCATCGTTCCAGTTCTTTTCAATAGCTTGAGGATAAATAACCATGAAACCTTCTTCATCTGCCAATTCATTAAACCTGCCAAAAGTTAATCCTATTGTGCCTTTAGCTGTACCTCCACCACCGTGTAAGTGCAGCAGAACAGGCATATTGAGACGTTTATTCTCTGGCGGAAGATGGACAAGATATAGTCGCTCGTAACCACCCCAGTCGATAGTAATGGAAATATAGTCTCGTGAATTGTTTCTGGAATCTGAAGTCTTGCAGCTTATTAAAAGCAACAAACTAATTGAAATGAAGAATAAGTTTTTCATGCATATATACTTAAGGTGCTAATATCAGATTGTCCAACAAGCGTACCATTTCATAACGCACAACAGTTAATACAGCAATATTATTTGTTATGTCAACGGTCTCTTCAAGACTTTCCGGGTCAACTGCAATTAAATATTCAATTACCGTTCCCTCATGTGATTCTATCTCTTCTCTAGCCTGTGTAATTGCAGCTTTCATGCCGATCTCTTTATAGCTTTCTTGAATGCCTTGTAGTGCCTTGTATATAAACGCAGCTTCTGTTCGCCCTTCAGCGCTGAGTCGTTGATTTCTCGAACTCATTGCCAAGCCAGAGTCTTCGCGAGCAATAGGAAGAATAACTATGTCGATAGGTGCTCCTAGAATTTTTGCTAGTTTTTTAACAACAACTGCTTGCTGAAAATCCTTTTGTCCGAAATATGCCCTATCGGGCTTTATTATTTCGAAGAATCGTTTTAATACATTGCACACTCCTTGGAAATGACCTGGGCGTTGTTTTCCTTCAATTCTAAAGTCTAACCCGTCTAAGTCGAACACTAATTGCTCATACCCTTCCGGGTAGATCTCATTTACTTCTGGTAGGAATAGAATGTCACAATTGTGATCTATGAGCATTTGAATATCCTGATCAATAGGTTTAGGGTAAGTTTCCAAGTCCTTTTTCTCTCCAAATTGAGTAGGGTTAACAAAAATGCTGCATACAGTAATTTCATTATCCGACACTGACTTTTCTATCAAACTTGCATGTCCTTTATGAAGGGCTCCCATGGTTGGAACGAAGCCAATTTTGAGCGAATTGTCGGCCGTACGTAAATTATTTAGGTATTTGGTCAGCTGCGGAGCAGTTTTTATTAGCTTCATATACGAAAAAAATACTTAATATGCAAGGAGTACGTTCTACTATTATCAAGAAATTAAGAAGTAAATTTGCAATTGTAAAAGTACAACGTTCTATGGATAGTAATCAGGAAAGAAAGAAAATCTTATTCATCTCATCGGAGATGAGACCTTTTTTAGACAGCGAAACCCCACTAGCAGAAATAGCCAGGTATTTACCTCAAAAAATTCAAGAGAAAGACAATGAAGTGAGAATATTAGTTCCTCGTTTCGGAGTTATTAATGAAAGAAGAAACAGACTACATGAAGTAGTTAGATTGTCGGGAATGAACATCACAATTGATGACAACGACAACCCTTTGACTATTAAAGTTGCATCTATACCAAACACTAAGATGCAAGTGTATTTCTTAGACAATGAAGATTTCTTCCAACGCAAATTTGTTTATAATGATGAGAATGATGAGTTCTTCGCAGACAATGATGAAAGAACTATATTCTTCTGTAAAGGCGCATTAGAGACAGTAAAAAAACTTGGATGGTATCCAGACATTATTCACTGCCAAGGATGGATGACAAGCCTTATCCCTCTTTATCTGAAAACTTTGTATAAAGATGAACCAGTATTCTCAAATGCTAAAATCGTTTATTCTGTATACGAAAATGACTTCAATGAAGATTTGGGAACAGACTTTAAACGCAAAGCAGGTTTAAATTATATCGAAGATACTGAGCTTGAACCTTTCTCTAAAGCGGATTGCACAAGTATGCACCTTGGAGGAATTACTCACGCAGATGCAATTGTTAGATGTGATCAAGTTGCACCTGAAGTCGAAGCAGAACTTTCAGATGCAAGCAAGCCTATTCTCAACCATACGGATGATGAGTTAGCCGACAAATACCTTGATTTTTACAATTCACTTTTGACAAGTAATTAAATAGGTGAGCAAGAATATTAATAAATACTTAAAGGGGTTTTTACCCCTTTTTGTTTTACTGACAATTTTGTCGTGTAAAAAAGAGATTACCAATATTGGTGTAAATCTCAGACCGGATAATGGTGCTATCAATGGCATCAAAGCGGATATATCAAATATTACAGCACGAAGTATTCCAGAAGACTCATTGCGGACAGACACATTAAGTACTAATATCTTAGGTGTACTTAATGATCCTGTTTTTGGACAGAGTTCAGCCTCATTAATTTGTCAACCTATTCTTCCTGCAGATAACCCTAATTTTACATCAGCGGTATTAGACTCGATTACCTTAAGGTTAAAATTTAAACGTTCTCAGATAGTTGATGGTGTAGAACAAATCCTTGTGTATGGAGATTTGAACGACGCTATAGAGATTGATGTTTATAAAGTAGATGAAGAATTATTTCCTGGCAATAGATATTACTCCAATTCCAACATAGCACTTGGAGATCAAATAGGCACTTTTAGTGGGAGATTTTTCTTCTATGACAGTGTAGAAGTTAAACAAGATGGAGACACCTTTATGAGTGGCCCTGAACTTTTCATCAAACTCGATAATTCTTTCGGAAATGAACTTCTCAGCCAAGCCAGCTCAGTGTTCTCTTCGAATGATAATTTCTTAGACTACCTTAAAGGAATAGCATTAGTACCTAGATTGAATCAGCCAGTGGGCGAGGGGGTAATAGCAGGTATTGATGCCAGCAATGCTGAATCAGCCTTAACGGTCTATTATAATGGTACAGAGTCTTTTGACTTTATTTTTAATAGCAATTCTGAGCGAATAGGGCTTTATAATACAGATAATCAAACAACAGCTATTACATCGCAGCATGCTAGCAGCGGTCACTATAACACAACCTATGTACAGGCCATGGGTGGATCAAAAGTTAAAATTGATATTCCCGGTTTAGATTCAATAATTGAAAAAGGAGAATTGGTTGTTATTAACGAAGCAAAACTCACAGTTACACTTCAATCAGGTTCTGTAGACGGATTTCATAAAGCACCTTCTAGATTGTTGATGCTTATTCCAGATCCAACAACGGGATCCAACTTCCCGATAATTGATTTTATTGATCAAATATCACCTCCAGATGGGTCGTGGATAGGCTATACTAACTACGGAGGATCTTATGAAAGCAGCATAGGAGGATATGAATTTCATTTCAATAGACATTTGCAATCGCTAATTGAAGAGTACAATAAGACCGGAATCAACAACTTTGATGGATTCTATATTTTAGTGCCTTCAGATTTTCCTATAACTCCATCTCGAGCTGTACTAAATACAGATCCAAATAGCGGTGGAATACAAGTTTCTGTAACTTATACCAAACTGAATTAAACTCTATACGTTTTATTTGCAGCAATGTCTCAATTTAGGTTAGTAGCTAAAGAATACAAGGACACTCCAACAGTAGTGCCAGTGGGAGCTGAGCAGATTGGTGCCGAAGAACTATGCTTAATAGCTGGTCCATGCGCCGTTGAATCAGAAGATCAAATATTTGAAATAGCTAAACATATTTCGGATTTAGGGATAAAATTTCTAAGAGGAGGTGCATATAAACCAAGAACATCACCTTATGCTTTTCAAGGTCTTCAGAAAGAAGGTTTGAGGCTATTAGGAGCCGTTTCAAAGGAGTTTAATCTAAAAATAGTAACTGAGGTTCTCGATACAAGTTTAATTGAAGAAGTGTACCCATTTGCGGATGTGCTTCAAGTTGGATCGAGAAATATGAAGAACTATCAATTCTTGAAAGAGTTAGGGAAGGTAGACAAACCAATTCTGCTCAAAAGAGGAATGTCGGCTACCGTAGAAGAATGGCTCTTGGCTGCAGAATACATTATGTTGAATGGCAATGAAAACATCATTCTCTGCGAACGAGGTATAAGAACATTTGACACCTCCCTCAGAAATACAATGGATATTGCTGCCATTCCATTGGTAAAAGAATTGAGTCACTTGCCAATCATCGCTGACCCTAGCCAAGGAAGCGGCAAAAGAAGTTTGGTAAATGCCATGAGCCTTGCATCAATAGCTGCAGGAGCAGATGGATTGATGATTGAAGTTCACAATGAGCCCGATTCAGCCTTATCAGATGGTTTTCAATCCATCTATATGCATCAAATGGCGGAATTATTACCGCTTTTAAAAACCCAAGCAAAGGTTGTTAACCGAAGTTTTCAACTCAATAAAACACCAGAAACAGTATGAAAGTAGCAGTAGTAGGGGCAACAGGAATGGTTGGAAGAACCATGTTGCAAGTGCTAGAAGAGAAGAATATTAAAGTAGAACAACTATTTCCAGTTGCTTCCGCTAAATCAAAGGGAACAATGGTTCAATTCAATGGCAAATCTTATCCAACTATTACGCTCGAGGAAGCGTTAACTAGGGATATAGATGTAGCGTTATTCTCTGCAGGAGGAAGTATTTCTACAGAATGGGCACCAAAGTTTGCCGCAAAAGGAATTAGAGTTATTGATAATTCTTCTGCCTGGAGAATGGATGCCAATACTCCTTTAGTGGTTCCGCAAATCAACATGAAAGATGTTGATGATAAGCATTTCATAATATCAAACCCGAACTGTTCAACAATCCAAATGGTTATGGCTCTAGCGCCATTACACAGAAAATTTGGCATTAAAAGAATAGTTATTTCAACTTATCAATCAGTATCTGGCACTGGAAAAGCAGCAGTTGAGCAAATGGAGGAGGAGAGGACAAACGGAAGCTCCAATAATATGGTTTACGCTCACCCAATCGACAGAAATTGTATCCCTCATTGTGATACCTTTTTGGAGAATGGATACACTAAAGAAGAAATGAAATTAGTGAATGAGACTCAGAAGATTTTGGGAGACTCAAGCATAGCGATTACGGCTACAGCGGTGAGAGTTCCCGTAGTTGGAGGCCACTCAGAATCAGTCAACGTAGAGTTTGTTAAAGAAGCAAGCACTGAGGAGATTGTGGCAATATTATCAAATACAGAGGGTGTTGTAGTACAAGATAGACCCTTGGAAAACGATTACCCTACACCGCGACATGCTCACAATAAAAACGAAGTTTTTGTAGGAAGAATTAGAAAGGATTATTCTCTAGACAATAGCTATAACTTTTGGATAGTGTCAGATAATTTAAGAAAAGGAGCTGCAACAAATGCAGTGGAAATTTTAGAACAATTAAGCAAGAAATAAAATGCCAGCTGGATTTTATCCATTAACAATTAAGACCCTAAACCGCGAGACAAAAGACGCAGTAAGCATTGAATTTGACGTACCTGCACATTTGCAATCACAGTTCCAATACAAGGCAGGACAATACCTGACTTTTAGTATAGTGATTAATGGCGAAGAGGTTAGAAGGTCCTATTCTGTATGCTCATCGCCTCTCTTAAATGCAAACCCAGTAATTGCTGTAAAGCAGGTTGAAGACGGAAGGATGAGCACTTACTTAAATACAGTAATTAAAGAAGGTGATCAGATTGAAGTAATGCCTCCAATGGGTAAATTTACAGTTGAGCCCAATGCAAATGCTTCTAACAACTACTTTCTCTTTGGAGGTGGTAGTGGGATTACACCATTATTGTCCATACTAAAAACTGTACTTTTTGCAGAACCAAACAGCAAGATTACCTTGTTTTACGCCAATAGAGATTTTGAAAGTATCATATTCAAAACTGAACTGGATAAACTTGCCGAGCAGTATGAGAATAGATGTAAAGTGATATACAGCTTGGATAATGCTCCAGCAGACTGGATGTCGTACCGCGGATTTTTAACAGAATCTTCAGTGTCGCAAATCATTAGATCTGAACTCGGATTAAACTACCCAACTGCCAAGTATTATACATGTGGACCATCACCAATGATGGATGTTGTGGTTAAAGGATTAACAGCAGCAGGTGTGCAATCAGAACACATCTTTACCGAGTACTTTACGGCTGCGGTTAAAGATGAAAAAGACCATTCTGCCGTTGCCCAAGCTAGTACAGAGAGTGACGAAATCATAGAAAGAACTATCAAGGTTGAGGTTTTCGGACAAAAGAAAGATGTAGTGGTAAAACCTGAGCAAACAATACTTATAGCTGCTCAAGATGCGGGTTTAGATCCTCCATACAGCTGCACCGTAGGTGTTTGTACAACATGCAGAGCCAGACTACGAAGTGGTAGAGCAAGTATGGAAGAGAGGGAAGGCTTAAGCGATACAGAGATAGAGCAAGGGTATATTCTTACTTGTCAAGGGCATCCCTTGAGCGACGACGTCGACTTAATCTACGAATAAATTAAGAGGCAATCTTCACCATCCAACCTTCTTCAGTCTTTCTGATAGTTAGGCCTTCATCATAGTAAATACCCTGATCAATCTTAGGTACTTTATAATCCGTAAAGCCTGCCTGTGCCATAAAGGTTCTTAAATCTTGTTCAGAATCGAATACTTCTTGGTGATAGGTGTGTTTTGCCACATGTTCAACAGTTGTATTCACAGCAGCTTTATAATTAACCAGCATTGCTTTAATTTTCTCGAGATAAGCATCATCAATGTCTGACGGTACTGCTAGCGTAATAACTTTCTTTTTATTTTTAGACAGCCAAAACTGAGATCGGCAGGAGCTACTGCAGAATTTTGCAGTCTTTCTGTTAGCTAAGAATTCTTGACCACAATTGTCGCAAAGCAAGGCTGTTACTTTGTGATTGTGCTGAAAAGCTTTAGTAGTTCTGAATAGTTGTATCTGTTGTTGCATGGCACAAAGTAAAGTTAGCGTTCTTAACGTTTATTAACGCTATACCATGCACTGTGTTTTAGAATAGACATTCTAAATGATTGTATTTCAGAAATTTAGCA
>CBDUMX010000115.1:0-7340 GCA_965368435.1 uncultured bacterium | reverse complement strand
ATTTTGCAGCGAAATTCTACGATGTATCCGTGGCAGGGGCAATATCAACAGTTATTGGAATTGCATTTGTATTGGTGTTTATCTACACCCAAATGTCAAAAGTAAAAGTCCTGCAATAAGCTGAAAACTGTCCTATAAAATGATTTAGGCGTGATAGAATGCTTAAAGATTACAGCAATCAAAGTGTATCATTGTACTTGAATTTGGCTAAGAAAATATCTATACTATTTTGTTGTGTTTTTGTAGTGACAACAAGGCTTTGCGCAGATAATACAGCTCTGTATTCATTTGATAAAGCTGAACTCCGAGCATTGAATGCAAATAACTTGTCAGATTTACTCGGATATTTCCCGCTTTTGAGTACCATATATTCTGATAATCAGCAGATTTCAAGATTAGGATCCGAGAATTTAAATGTCTGTGCTATTTACAAAGATGGTTTTCCAATGTTTATGGATCAAAATATAGAAGTGAATTATCAAGCTATTAGCCTAAACGATGTGGAACGAGTTGAAATCCAGTTACCTGATATAGCTTCCGCAACTAAAGGATTAAATACAGTAAACATCTACCTATACACTTCGGCAATAGATACCAAGGCCTCAGATTTTCAAATAAATCTGCAATCGAATTCGCTAAGTGATGGGAATGTGGGCGTCAGTGCGAGTCTGAGTAATTTGAGACATAGCTTTGGTCTCTACTTTTCAAGGTATTTTGAAAATGGAATACAACAGAACACCAGTAGAAAGCATGTGCTGCCGTCTTATACCAACCATTTCATCGGCTTTAAATACAACTATAAATTTCTTAGAAACGCCAGTCTAAAGATTGATTATTCTACAAGGATGTTTGATTTGTTGAGCCGAAGCGAGGTATTCAATGGTACAAGTAGAGTGGAAGACTATAATGAGCACGACCTAATTCACCGTCTTAATACTAGGGTTAAAATGAAGCTATCTAAGAATCATTCATTAGAGTTTGCAGCCCAATACACCCTCAATAATCAGTATCACTTCAATGTAGAAAAAGATCTCAGCAATAATATTTCAGAGCGTTTGGCAGTATCTTCCCTGCTAGACTCAACTAAGAATCAACTTATCAATATCAAGTCTATTTTTACTAAGCTTGATACGGTTAAACGCTATAGTTATTCGCTCTCAGTAGAATATTCCAACTTCAATGATTTGTTTAACCGCAGTATTGATGCAATTCCAGTTGCATATAATGACTATACCTTGGCTGGTAGTTTGGATTATCAACCTTTTAATAGTGTTTATCTGGGAGTAGGCTTAAACTATCTTTCTAATTCAGTCCTTGGTAATTATGTTTTACCTAGATTCTTTGTTAGTCTAAGGCCCTCTTCTAAACTTCATCTGGAGTTTAGACATATTAATACAGTGCTTTACCCTTTTAACAGCGCAGTGTTCTATAGTGCAGCTAAAACGAATAGTCTAATCGAGAATAATCTTAGATTGGAAGCTGGAAGATTTGCTATAAGCCAGATGCTTTTACAGTTGAGAGAAAACAATTTACTTTTTGAAAGTGGTTTTCTCTTGGCAAATCACAGTAATGGAGTAAAAGAAAACTATGAGCTATTTACTTATACCAATGGTCGACAAGCTTCATCGTTAATCACTTATTTTTCAGTAAATTACTCAACTGATAGATTTGTTTTTAATCCAATATTCGCAATTAAGGCGTCAAACGACAATAAAGAATTAATAGATCAAAACTTCTACTCCCCTGAATTAACTTTTAAGTCGTCTTACCTCTTTGAAGATATTGGTTTGAGGGTTTTTGCCTTCGGAAAGGTGAGTGGAGCTACCCAAACTATTATTGAGAATGCAGATGGAAATTTTGAGAATAGATTAGATGAAATACAGTTATTAAACTTCTCCGTTAGCAAGACATTTTTTAATAGCAAATGGAATGTCTTTATGGGAGTAAATAACATCTTTAACTCATTTGCAGTTAATTATGACACCTATAATATCAATCAAGGCGGAATTGATAGGATTGGTGGCATGGATGCATATGCCTCACGAGGGAGGAATATATTTATGAGATTAAACATAAGTCTGGAATGAAGAAAGTAGCTGTTATCATATCACTGCTATTTACAGCTTGTCTAGCTAAAGATGAATCCATGCTAGCCCCATCGGTCTATATGGTGGATTTAGACTATTCATTGAAGCAAGCTTACAATTATGTCGACATTTTAGATAAAAGGGTTAGCCACACTTTTAATGATAGTATTTGGCATTTGAAATTTCAGAATGCCGACAAAAACTGGGCGATTTTCCTCAATCCTTTGGTTGATATATCAGTCCATAAAACTGCTTTTACAAATTTTGATGGAGTGAATGCAGACTATGTAGTTACGAATAACCCATCATGGCATAAAGACATTCCTTTGAAAGAATCTATTCTTCCGGCAATTGGAACCTGGGGTGATTATGATTTTCAATACCCAAAATCCTTTAACTCTGTATACATTTTAAAAATCAAATCCGACTTGAGCCTAAATTATGTGAAACTTCAGATTCTAGGGGCTACTAAAGATAACTACACCATTAAATACGGCAAACTGGGTGAGTCAACCTATCATACCTTTCTAGTGCCTAAGGATAAAAACTATACTCATACATATTTGGCTGTGAATAGTCTGCCTTTGCTGTTAAATGTTGAACCACCCAAAGGCGATTGGCAATTAAATTTCACCTTCGGGCACGACTCTATCAAGTACAATATGGGTTGCAAAGCAATAGCGGCAATTAGTGATAGCATTGGACTTTTCCCTAGAATAACAACCAATAAAGGCAATGTTCGAGTAGCGATAGACAGCAGCAAACCGTTTAATGAGATCAACTACTTCCATGCAAAAGATTTAGCCTATGTAAGTGTAGAGCAGATTTCAAATCTATTTTGCAACTATGATTCTATATCTGAACAATATATAGTCAACCCCAAAGTGACTGTCATCTGCCTCATAGAAAACAATTATATCAAAATGAACGCCTTGGATTTAACTCAACTTAGTCCAACCGAATTCCATTTAAAATTACAATTACAAAATTTGTAATAAGAAGGGCTTTATCTATCATTGCAGCATGAAAAAAAGCTTGCTAATTGTACTTGTAATTTTTAGCGTTTTTGCTTGTAATAATACTCAAAGTAAAGGCGAAGACAACTCTGAAGTAAACACAGATTCAATACCTACAGAATCACATCTCAGCAATTTGAGACAACTGACTTTTGGAGGAGATAATGCAGAGGCATATTTCAGTTTTGACAATAAAAAACTGGTTTTCCAATCAAATAATGAATCATGGGGAGTGAACTGCGATCAAATTTTCTTCTTTGACATTGAAAAAGCGGCTGCAGATACTTTGAACCCACCTATGATTAGCACAGGTAAAGGCAGAACCACATGTTCATACTTCCTTCCTGGAGATTCTCTAATTGTTTATGCTTCTACTCATGAGGGTGGCGATGATTGCCCTGTTGAAAAAAGCAGAGAAGGCAAATACATATGGAATATTTTTAATACCTATGATATTTATGTTGCGGACTTAGAAGGCAATATAGTTAAGAAATTAACTAACGAACCAGGCTATGATGCAGAAGCAACTGTATCGCCTCAAGGGGATAAAATTGTATTTACAAGTGATAGATCAGGAGATCTAGAACTATATACAATGAATATTGATGGCAGTGATGTAAAACAAATTACTAGTGGTTTGGGATACGATGGTGGAGCATTTTTCTCTCCAGATGGAAAACAATTGGTATTCAGAAGCAGCAGACCACAAACAGAAGAGGAAATTAGAGAATATAAGGAACTACTTGCAGAAGGTTTAGTTGCTCCAACTAATATGGAAATTTACACCTGTAATGTTGATGGCTCAAATCTCAAGCAAATTACAAATTTGGGTAAAGCTAATTGGGCGCCATTTTTTCATCCGAGTGGAAAGAAAATTATTTTCTCTAGCAATCACGCATCTGACAGAGGTTATTCATTTCAGCTTTATATGATCGACATTAATGGTGAAAACTTGACTCAAATTACTACAGAGAGTCAGTTCAACGCATTTCCAATGTTTTCATATGATGGCAAAAGTTTAATCTTCAGCAGCAATAGAAATAACAATGGTACACGAGATACCAATTTGTTTATCGCTGATTGGAATGATTAAAATGAAATTCTGACTTACTAAAGGTTCCAGAGCTCATTAGTAGAATGTTGTGACCTGCATCAAAGGAATGCTGAACAGCAGATTCAAGCACTTTTTTGTCATTACATACTTCTACATTACCAAAGCATTTTTTAATAAAGTCTGTGCTTAATACCTTCATCTTTTTGTGCTCAAAAACATCGGGGTCGAAATACACAATAGCACGGTCTGCGGCATCCATACAGTCTTGATAATAGGGCAAGAAGTCTTCGTTGAGACTGCTAAATGTGTGAAGCTCAAAAACTGCCATAAGACTTTGATCTTTATAATTTAGCTTCACAGCATCTGTGGTTGCTTGCAACTTGCTCGGAGAATGAGCGAAATCTCTGTATACCACCTGACCGTTTTGCTCATACAACCTTTCCATCCTGCGTCCAGCTCCGCTGAAATCACGCATATAATTCAGAAAATCAGAAGGCTCTATACCCAACTCTGAACAGACCATCATCGCCGAATTGAGGTTTTGAAGATTGTGCTCACCAATAATATCTAATGGGTATTTTTCATTTTTATAAATAAAAAAACTGCGATGATTTTCCAAAGTGAACTCTGGAGTGCCATAGGGCATGGATATACAATTGGCAGATGCCATCATCTTGTTTAAATGTTCGTCAGCTTGGTACCATATTATTTTATCTGCTGAACTATGTAGTTTTATGTATTCAATGAAAGTATCTAGGTATGATTGAAATGTTGGAAAAACATTTATGTGATCATAGGCAACACCTGTAATTATAGATAGATGTGGCTTATACCATAAGAATTTAGATCTTAAATCAAGAGGTGAGCTAAGATATTCATCGCCCTCAATAATAACCAATGGAGCATCTGATAGTCGCACAGAAAGTTCAAAACCATCAATAGAACTTCCCACCAAATAATCAAAATCTATATTGGCCTTGCTCAATGCGTACATTATCATAGCTGTAGTTGTTGTTTTGCCATGACTACCAGCAACAACAACGCGTTTCTTATTCCTACATTCTGCAGCAACAAATTCAGGGAAGGATTTTACTGGAATACCCAACTCTTGTGCTTTTAATAATTCAGGATTGTCTTTTTTGGCATGCATGCCGAGGATAATTTCATCAATCTCATTGCTTATTCTGGAACTATCCCAACCAGGTTTAGGCAATAATCCCGCTTTTTCCAGATTGCTTTTTGCTGGATCGAATATGGCATCATCACTGCCGCTAACTCTATAACCACTCTGTTTTAGTGCTATAGCGAGATTGTGCATTATGGCGCCTCCTATGGCTATTAAATGAATATTTTTCAATACTTTATTTTGATATTATTCGTTAACGAAAGTATAAAAGGAAAGCGGTGCAAAAAATAACCTTTGTCAGCATAATACTCTTAATTGGCTTATTTAGTTTACAGCTAAATCTTAAGAAAAGTGTTGGTTTCTATAATCCAGCTCAAGCCCAAACTGACAATTTGAAAATAGAACATGTGAATAGTAAACCACTTAAGAATAAGCATGTGCCACATATTTTTCCTTTAGACACCATTGAAAAATATTATAATTCTCAAGCTGTAATCAAGCTTTAGTCAATCTAGATTGCTTTTCTTTGCATTAATGCTATCAGTAGTTTTACCTGTCTACAATGAAGAATTGGGAATTGTGAGTTTTAGTCAAAGCCTAATCTCAGTTTTATCCAAACTGGAAGATTCCTATGAAATAATATTTGTAAACGATGGTAGCTCAGATGCTAGCTTGTTAAAGATTAAGGAGCTCTGTGAAGTCAATGCTTCGTGCAAATTCATTCATCTCAGCAGAAATTTTGGACATCAGATTGCAATTAGCGCGGGTATTGATTTTGCTAAAGGTGATTATGTCGTGCTCATGGATAGTGATGGACAAGATCCACCTGAAGAGATTCCAAATCTACTTGCAAAATGCAATGAGGGTTTCGATGTGGTATATGCAACTAGAATTAGCAGAGGTAAAGAATCCTACTTTAAAACTATTACTGCAAAATGGTTTTATAAAATACTGAATAGAATAACCACCGTACCCATTCCTTTAGACGTAGGTGATTTTAGAATTATGAATAAAAAAGTGGTAAATGCACTGCGTCAGATGCCCGAAAAACAGAGGTATTTAAGAGGACAAATTGCATGGCTTGGCTTTAAACAATCAAGTGTAGAATATCACAGGAAATCAAGAGAAGAGGGAGATACAAAATATACAGTTAGAAAGATGATACATTTAGCTCTTGATGGACTAACATCTTTTTCTAATTGGCCTTTAAGACTTGCAACTATATCTGGTTTTGTTTGTGCATTTATAGGCTTTATACTCATACTATACACCCTGTATTCAAGGTATATCACCAAAGACTATGAACCAGGTTGGGCCTCTTTAATGATAACATTAGTATTTATTGGCGGTATTCAATTGATAGGTATTGGTATAATAGGAGAATACATAGGGAGAATTAATGAAAATGTAAAGAACAGACCACTTTATGTGGTTGATGAAACGAATTGTTAGCATGCACAGTATTGAGCCATTTTACCTTTGGAGAGACTATTATACCGCTGAAACGGATCCCAACTCTATTACTTATGGAAAAGAGTACAGCGAAATTCATTTCACCGATAAAATTTACAATTACCTTATTCATCCACAGTGGGATTCATTAGGAAGTGAAACCCTTTTCTATAAACTGCTGTTTGTAGATTACGAGCAAGAATTCTGCATCATAGAGTTTATTGGAGAGTGGAATGATGTAATTAATAACGACATCATGTATGTCAAAAATGAACTTATAGACCCACTTATAGAGGCTGGAATTTCTAATTTCATTTTAATAGTGGAAAACGTTCTCAATTTCCACGCAATGGACAAAGACTATTACGAAGAGTGGATAGATGAGATTGATGGCGAGATCTATTTTGTAAATGCCTTACCACAAGTATTGGATGAACTTGACCAAAATAATATGAGTCAGTATTTGTATTATGATGGTCCACTCAATGATGTTGAATGGCGATTACAAAAGCCCGATAATCTCCTCCAACTTATTAGTTCTAAATTATCTCGAATAGTTCAGTAAAAACTATCATTCATTGTATATTGCTCGATTTTTATAGAGC
>CBDUMX010000114.1:0-7395 GCA_965368435.1 uncultured bacterium | reverse complement strand
TAGGCATACCTTGTCTTTCCCAATATCTGTTCATCCAACGAGTTCTCCAGTTTGAAAAGGCATTGGCTTGGTGCCAAGAAATTCCAACTACTGGATAATCATCGTATTTAGGATGATAGAAGTACTGACGAGTCATTGGCTCATTGTACGAATAAGTGAAATCACGTATCCAAACCAATGTGTCAGGGTAAATCTGTACAGTTTTTTCTTTAATGTAGTCCGCACGGTTAGAATTCCAATAGCTACCTCTTGCAGCTGCTTGGAAATCAATCCATTGGTAATTGTACTTCAGCTTACGGATGTCTATTTGTCGACGGTGCTCATATCGCTCACGATCGCGATAATACATGTCTTCAAGATCATCGTAATTTTCTTTCCAATCAATGCGGTTAATTCGAACTTCTGAATAATCCAGAATTTCATTTTCTTCATCATCTTCAGTCAGTAGATCCAAATAATGTCTGGCAATACTGTCTTTCACGTACTCTACGAACTGACGATACTCATTATTAGTGATTTCTGTATCGTCCATCCACATAGCGTGAATCGAGATTTGTTTGTTTGGAGCGATGTAGGTATGGAAAATATCCTCATCACTTTGTCCGGTAATAAACGTTCCAGTTGGTATATAAACTGTACCAAATGGTTGTGGGTGGAACCATGGGCTTCTACCCTGTACCCCAATTAATTCGCCTCTGTCTCCAGCACAACTCGCTAGAGATAAGAAGGCAACCACCACAAGAGCCTTAGCAACATATTTCATAGTATCTTTTATCAAAAGTATTACAATATTAACATTCAAGTGTTGAAAATACAATTTTTATTTGATTGTAACCTCTATAAAACGCAGAGGTAAATCAATTATTGCGTTTCAATGAAAATTATAAAAATCTAGGGGTTAGACGTATTATTCTAGTAGGAGGCGCAACGCTGTATGGCAAACATATTTTTACCATAATTTCATGCGTTCCGGCACTTACACTTCCTACATTGGATAAGGTTATATCATATGAGTATCCAATTTCTAATGGATTCTTGCCATCTTTCTTATAGCCTATAAGCACAGAAGTAGCATCTGCATTGGCCCACTGTCTATAAGCTATACCTGCTCTAAATGTATTTGCAAATAATGCTGTAGCGTGCAAATCCACTTGAGGCTTATAATTATAGGCATTACCTATGCCGTATTTGAACATTATCGCTGGCTCTAATGTTATAGATCCGTTAATTGGAATATCACCTCCTGCCATAGCAAAATAGTGCTGCACAAATTGTCTGGTATATAATCCTACTATTGGTCCGTAAAATGCAGCTGTCAATTGAGTAGCAGATAGTCCTGCATAAAAGTCTTTTAATGGCCCTAAACGCTGTTGTCTAAAATATACACCAGCATTTAAATTGAATTTACCTTCATTCCCAGTTACAGTTGGAATATGAGGGTCATTAGGGTCTTTGTATTTGAAATCTGGATTAGTAATTCCAAATTGTTGCATGCCTAATCCTGCTCCAACAGCAATTTCTCTGAAACCGCCTTGAAATTGACGTTTGTAATTTAAGTTTAAATGCAGTGTTGTAGTTTTAGTCACACCCACATTGTCGTCAACCACAGATAATCCAAGTCCCATGAAATTAACACCTGCTTTGTCCAACTTGAACATTGAGCTTATGTTAATGTTATGTGTTTCTGGAGCAACATTTTTTACATCTGTTTCGGGAATTCCACTTCCATCTGTTCCTCTAGACAATGTTACATCGTCATAACCTCTCCATTGTAAATGTGTTACACCTGATATACAAATAAAGCCAACATGCTCACCAGCAGCTGCAGGATTGTATGATTCTGGATTGTATTTAAAATGTGTGTAATAGGGCTCTTGTTGAGCCATGGCGTGAACACCGAAGAAAATAAATAAGACAGTAAGAGCTTTTTTCATAAACCTAAGCGCAAGTTAAAACAAAAAAACTGATAGTTACAATACTAACAGAAGCACAGCTGAATTTATTGTGTATAAAAAACTGTAATCGAACTACATCAATTTTTGAGTGAGAATTGCCAAAACCTCATTTACACCTTCAATAGTTTTCTTTTCTAATTCTGCTGCTTTAGCTGTTAATGCTTCTGCAAATTTTCTATCTCCTAAATCTTTGCAGTTTACTCTGACATTCATGCCTGCACCTCTCACTGCCGTTTCTATACACAAAGCACCAACTCCGGCATCGGTTATTGAAGAGGGATTGCCTTTCTCACACATGGCTGCAATCAATTCTAAAGCTTGATATGCTGTTTGCATTACTCTAAAAGGAACTTCTGCGGCGTATTGACTGGCCAATTCAACTTTCTCTTTTCGAATCTCTTTTTCTGCATCAGTATCTTTTGGCAGTCGCAAAGCATCTATGATGGCGTTAAATGATCTAGTATCTTCATCTACTAAATACAGCAACTCTTTTTTAATAGTTTGACCTTTTTCCGCCCAGTCTGAGAAGAAGTCTATTTTTGATTCCCAGCCTCGTTTATTAGCAGATAGATTGGCAACCATAGTTCCTAGTGAAACACCTAAAGCTCCGACACTAGCAGAAATGCTGCCTCCTCCAGGAGCCATACTTTCTGAAGCCGTTTCATTGGCGAGTTCTTTTAAACTGAGATTTACTAATGCTTCATCTGCAACATCTTGCAATTGATATTCTATTATTTTCTTCTTTGGGTCAAATGGTGCCAATTCATCGAGCCCTAAAGATTTTACAGCTATATGAATGATTTCATCATCTGAGACTCCCACAGATCTGCCTTGTTTTTTCAAAAAATGCTTTCCCGCATCTAACATTGCCTGTAAAGGGATTAGTCCGACTAATTCGCTTCCTGTAATTCTTACACCTCTTTCCAATGCACTCTCCTCACATGCGTCGAAGAAGGTATGTATAGCGGTTTGTTTAAAGTCCATTAGGTTAGCAGAAACCTGGGCGAGCTGATATTCATCTATATACCATCCAACTGCCTGCACTGCTTTGCATTTACCAGCTTGGCGTTTGGGGTTTCCATTTTCATCAGTAATTATTTTACCTGTAAATGGGTTGCCCTCTCTCAAAACCCTACCATTTTCACGAACATCAAATGCAATTCTATTTGCAATTCGCGTTGATTTAGTATTCAGATTGATATTGTACGCAATTAAAAAATCTCGTGCGCCGATAACTGTTGCTCCTGTTCTAGCATTAAATACGGCTTTGCCATAATCTGGCTGCCATTCTGCTTTTTTAATTTTATCAAAGAATCCTTCGTATTCTCCAGCCCGTATTACAGAAAGCACATTTCGCTTAGTATTGGGCTGGGCTTTTCCGTATAAGTACACTGGTATGTCTGTTTCTTCTCCAACGCGTTTGGCTAATTTCTTGGCATACTCCACTGTTTCATCCATGCTAATATTGGCAACGGGAATTAATGGACAAACATCAGTGGCTCCCATACGCGCATGCTCTCCACTGTGCTTGCTCATGTCTATTAATTCACCAGCGCGCTTTATGGCTCTGAAAGCAGCTTCAACAACTTCTTCTGGAGTTCCAACAAAAGTCACTACCGTTCTATTGGTTGCTTTGCCAGGGTCAACATCTAATAGTTTAACGCCATCCACTTGTTCTATTTCATTGGTTATCTGTTTGATAACAGACATATCGCGCCCCTCACTAAAATTGGGAACACATTCAATCAGTTGTTTCTTCATAATTTGGCGACAAAAATAGTTTTCAGTGAATAGATAAATTCATTTTACTAAAAATCTTCTTCAGTTCATTGTTTATTTGTGGCAATTGAGAATTGCACTTTATATATCATATGATGGAACGGCCTATAGCGGCTGGCAAAAACAACCCAATGCTCTTACAATTCAAGAAGTCTTAGAACAAGCACTGAGTAAAATTCTCAGACAGGAAATAAGTGTTATGGGATGTGGAAGAACGGATGCCGGTGTGCACGCCTTAGACTTTTGTCTTCATTTTGATATGAATGCCGAATTGCCCAATCATTTCGTTTTTAGAATGAATCAATTACTGCCAAAAGATATAGCAGTAAAAGAGTGTAAGCAGGTAAGCGATACCTTTCACTCGCGCTTCGACGCCCTAAGCAGGACGTATATCTATAGAATCAACACTCAAAAAGATCCTTTTTTATGGAATAAAAGCCTTTTGGTTCACGAAGAACCAAATCTAAAATTACTCAATGATTGTTGTACCATATTATGCGCATTTGAAGACTTTGCTTCATTTGCCCGTTCAGGTGGAGATAATAAAACTACGCTTTGCGATATTATGGAAGCTAAATGGTATACAACGGAAAATGGGTTTGAGTTTAAGATTACAGCAAATCGATTTCTGAGGAATATGGTTAGAGCAGTAGTTGGTACTATGCTTGATGTGGCAATGGGCAAAACAAGCCTTGAAGAGTTTAAAGAAATAATTGAAGCAAAAGACAGAAGAAAGTCATCTAAGAGTGCTGCTGCATGTGGACTCTATTTGGCTGAAATAAAATATTAATGGGAGAACAGAAACAGGGAGGTGCTGCATTTGATGCAAGATTGATTGCCAGAATTATTAAATTGGCAAAGCCATATCGCCTACATCTCAGCATAGCGATATTTCTCACCTTAATTTTAACTCTCCTTGCACCTTTGCGCCCTGTTTTAGTGCAGCGAACAATTGATTTGCATATAGCAAATAAAGATGTTGACGGACTTGTATTGTACAGCGGATTTATACTTGCACACATAGTTCTGCAAACCCTTGTGATGTTTTTGCATACTTACATTACCAATTTACTTGGACAGAATGTAATAAAGGACTTGAGAATGAGAGTGTACAATCACATTTTATCACTCAGCAAACGCTTTTTTGACAAGAGCAAGGTTGGAACCTTAGTAACTAGGGCAGTATCCGACATAGAAACTGTCAGCAGTTTTTTCTCCCAAGGTTTAATTTCAATTATTGGCGATGTGGCTCAACTCCTCGTGGTGTTTATCGTGATGTTTGCTCAAGATTGGCAATTGAGTTTAATCTCACTCAGTGTATTGCCTGTGTTGCTTATTGCTTCAGAGTTTTTTAGAAGAGGAGTTCGAAAGTCTTTTCAGCAAGTTAGGGCTCAAGTTTCAAAGCTCAATGCATTTGTGCAGGAACATATAGTTGGTATGGATGTAGTGCAGATTTTTGGCAAGGAAAAGCAGGAATATGAGAAATTTGAAAAGATCAATAGAGGTCATTTAGAGGCCTATAAAAAGTCAATCTTTTACTATTCTATTTATTTCCCTATAGTAGAGATTTTAAGTTCCATCGCTATAGGATTAATAATATGGTGGAGTGCTAAAGGATTGGGCGTAAGCTCGTCGCCCGGAATAATTATTTCATTTTACATGTTTATAAATATGATCTTTAGACCTATACGAACTATTGCAGATAGATTTAATACCATGCAAATGGGAATGGTAGCTTCGGAACGAATATTTGAGTTGATAGATGACAAGCGTTTTGTAGAACAATCTGGAGATATAGAACAAAATATAGAAGGTGAGATTAATTTCAAGAAAGTGTGGTTTGCCTATAATGATGAAGATTATGTGTTAAAAGGCATTGACTTTAGTGTTCCAAAAGGTAGTAGTGTGGCCATTGTTGGAGCCACAGGCGCTGGTAAATCTTCAATTATCAGTTTGATTACAAGGCTTTACGACATACAAAAAGGTGAAATATTTATAGATGGAATAAGCATCAAAGACTACCAACTAAAATCCCTTCGCAGTCAAGTTGCCGTTGTACTACAAGATGTTTTCCTTTTTGCGGGGAGCATAGAGCAAAACATCCAAATGAAAAATGAGACGGTCAGTAAAGAAGCTATGATAAAAGCTGCGGACGAAATAGGGGCCTTAGATTTTGTTGAAGGGCTGCAAGAAGGATGGGAGTATAATGTTATGGAGAGAGGCGGTTCTTTATCGGTAGGTCAACGCCAATTAATCAGCTTTATCAGAGCGCTTGCTGTAGATCCTAAATTGTTAATCTTAGATGAGGCCACTTCAAGTGTAGATTCTGAGACGGAGGAACTTATACAGGCTGCTACAAAAAGACTAATGAAGAATAGAACCTCTATAGTTATTGCACATAGATTGTCTACTGTGAGAGAAGCAGATAATATCATAGTTTTGGATAAAGGTGAAATAGTTGAACAGGGGAGTCACCAGGAATTATTAAATGCTCAGGGCTTCTATTATCAGTTATTTCAGAAGCAATTTGAGCTGGTTTAAATAAAAAGGATTTCAATTATCCACATCCTTTGGAAAGCTTAGCTGAGTATCTAATTTTGAGCCCTTTAAATGAAAAGAGTAGTCTCCGGCATACGTCCCACTGGTAAATTGCATTTAGGTAATTATTTTGGAGCTGTGAAAAGCTTTCTTGAGATGCAGGAAAACTATGATACTTTTTTCTTTATAGCTGATGTTCACTCTTTAACAACTCACCCTAAACCGGCAGACTTATATGCGAATGTGAGATCTGTACTGTCAGAATACCTAGCCATGGGCTTAGATCCTGAGAAATGTGCACTTTTTATTCAAAGTGATGTGCCAGCAATTACTGAGCTCTATACCTATATGAATATGAATGCATATTTGGGAGAGTTACAGCGCTCTGCATCATTTAAGGAGAAGATAAGAAGCCAACCAGATAATGTAAATGCGGGATTATTGACTTACCCTGTTTTGATGGCTGTAGATATTTTGGTGCATCACGCAGATTTTGTTCCAGTAGGCAAGGACCAGCAACAGCATTTAGAAATGACGCGTCAATTCGGGAATCGCTTTAATCGCATGTATGACGTAGAGTATTTTAAAGAGCCCCAAGCTTTTAGTTCAACTGGTGAATTGGTGAAAGTTCCAGGACTCACTGGACAAGGGAAGATGAGCAAATCCAGCGGTGATTCTGATACGCTTATTTTTGATGAGGATGATGAAATTATCCGTAAAAAGATAATGAGAGCAAAGACAGATAGTGGGCCAACTACAGAAAATCAAGAGAAGGCTGAAGAAATTCAAAATTTGTTTGATTTAATGCAATTGGTTTCAGATGAATCGACGATAAAACATTTTGATGATTTATATTCGAAATGTGAGATTAGATATGGAGACTTTAAAAAACAGCTCGCCGAAGACATGCTGAAATTTATAGCTCCAATTCGTTCGCGAATTAGAGAAGTACAGAAAGACGATGAGTTTTTGTCGCGAGCAGCAAAAATTGGCGCTGAAAAAGCCAATGAGAGTGCAAACAAAACTCTGAATGAGGTTAGAGAAATTATCGGCTTCAGGAAGTTTTATTAAGATTGACTAAAAACCTTAAACTAAGAAATATGCATATAGCAGTAGCCGGAAA
>CBDUMX010000113.1:0-7458 GCA_965368435.1 uncultured bacterium | reverse complement strand
AATCATCAGACTTCAAATACGGAATTGAGTTGAATGGAGGACTTAGAGAATACAATGGAGATCGCGGTTCAACTATGTATTTCGGTACTAAACAGTCATTTAATTACCAAGCAATGGGCCTTGGTTTCAGTTATTACTTAAACCCTTCTTTTGACGCTAGCGTGTATGCTTCAATTGGAGATTTGGGTTATTACGATAAGAACTTATTGGGTTTTAGAGCACATATTACAGATGTGGTTTTTGGCCTTAACTATAAATTTGCTAATGGCTACATTATGAGCGAAGATGCGAAAGTGAAGCCATACATCAGAGCGGGATGGGGTGGTATGCAATCCATTTCTCGAATTAAACACGGAATTCCAGGCTGGTCAGAAAGTAGAACTTGGTTCGCTTCTCATTGGAGTGCTGGTTTTGGTTTCAGAATTAATCTATCGCCTGCTTTTGATTTACAAATTCAAGAACTTTATAATTATAGTTTTGACGATAATTACGACGGTTTACCATTTGCGTGGTCAAGCGCTCGTCTAAATGTTGGAACGGATGGAAACAAGCCATTACACGATGCATATCTTTATCACTCCATAGGATTTGTTTACAGCTTTGGCGGAAGCTATAGCGGTGGAGGTTCTAAAATTAAGGATGATGACGGAGATGGCGTACCAAACAATATTGATATTTGTCCAAAAACTCCTGAAGGTTACGAAGTTGATTCTGTTGGATGTCCATTAGACACTGATGGAGATGGAGTAGTTAATGAGGAAGATGAATGCCCTGCAATTGCGGGTGTTAAACAGTTCGCTGGTTGTCCTGATACAGATGGTGACGGAGTACAAGATTCAAAAGATAAATGTATCGATGTTCCTGGATTAGCAGAATTCAATGGCTGTCCTGATTCTGATAAAGACGGTATTCAAGATTCTGAAGATAAATGTCCATTAATTGCTGGAACTGTAGAAGGTGAAGGATGCCCAGACACTGACGGCGATGGAGTATACGACCATAAGGATGTTTGTCCAACAGTTGCAGGTATTGCTGAAAATAAAGGCTGCCCTGCTATTGAAGAAGAAGTTCAAGAGCAAATCAGACTTGCAGCTAAAGGAATATTCTTTGAAACTGGCAAAGACGTTATTAAAGCAGAATCATTTGCTAACTTAGACAAGTTGGTTCAGATTCTGAATACTTACCCTCAGGCTAATGTTAAGATTGAAGGACATACCGATGATGTTGGTGACGATGATGCCAATATGGTACTTTCTCAAAAAAGAGCAGATGCTGTAAAAAGATATTTAGTTACAGCTGGTGTTGAAGAAAGCAGAATGACAGCTACAGGATTTGGTGAGACCAAGCCTATTGCTGATAACACTTCATCTGCCGGACGAGCTCTAAACAGAAGAGTTGACTTTAAACTTGAATATTAACCGATAAACTAAAAGCTAAAATTACAAGGAGGGCATTGCCCTCCTTTTTTTTTGTTCCGAACTTACAAGATTTTGTCTGCCTAGTTTATTGACTTGCCAGCGTACAGTAATTGGATGATAGTCTTAATTGTTTAATGAAGTAGGTATAACCTGCTTCATAGCTTGAGATAGGACTGATGATTAAACAGCCTTTGATTTAATTTGAAGTATATTATCAGCTATGTAAGCAATATAAATGCTGTTGTGGTAGTTCTCTCTTCATTGAGAAACAGAAAGCCTATTAGAAGGGCTTAATCGTCGTCATCGTCATCATCAGAATCAAGATCTTCACCTTCTCCGTCAAAATCATCATCAGTATCTAAATCATCTTCCGTAGTATCTTCATCATCTTCCTCATCATCATCGTCGTCTTTAGCAATAAACTTTCTGTAAAAGCTCTCATCATCCAATTTTACCAAATAGATGGTATCACCCATTTCTATTTCAATAGCTCTTATGTTGCTACCATTAGTTGTTGGATAGCTAACCAAATCTTCATCATCAACCCCCTTGGGATAAATGGCTGCAATTTCTCGCAGTAATTCGTTGCTTGCTTTTTTTAATGATGTAATTGCCCTTTTCATGAGATCCTACAAGATATTCTCTAACAAATATCTATTAAAAAGTTTTTGATTTCATAAAATAAATTACACAGTGTTCGGTTTAGTGAGCAAATGAGATTTGCCAATACGCTCCGCAGCAAAGTATGCAACTAGATGCCCGAGCATATTAAGATTTGATTTTAACCAGACAGCCTGCTCCGGGCAGGTTAGATCTCCCAGCTCTAGGACGAGCTCTGCATCTTTAGTAATGGTGTATTTAAAATTGTAGTAGTTTTTTAGGTTAGGAGTGAAGTTATCTGGTTTCCAGTGAAACTTAAAGTATTGGCTATAAAACTGTTTCCAAGCAATAGCTGCAGGCATATCTGTAGGGTCATCATAACCAATTGATGCTCCGGTGGCGCATTGCTGGTCACAGCCGTCAAAATGGATAGATACAGCTAGATTTACTTTGCTGTACTTTCTTCGATCGGCTTTTGAACGGATTACAGATATTCCGGCTTCGCGGAGAATTCTCGTAGCTTCATCAGCTACGATTGGGGTCCAGTCTATTTCTCTTCCATATTCACTCTGAGTGCCTGTGGCGCCTTTTGTCCTCCCTTCGTGTCCAGCTTGTATATAGACCTCTGCTTCTTCGTAAAAATTGAAATGAGCATGAAACTTTTTAGAATGAAAACCGAGTATAATAGATATTGAAAGTGCGAGTAATAAAGACGAGAAGATTAGAAGCCGCTTGGTCATGAGATTTAAACGGCCAGCAATGAAATCTTATTGTTTTAAAGCGTTAAGATTCCTTTGTTTACGCCATTGGCGATATTTTTTACAATAATCTGTATGGTAGTGATGAGACGACATAAATTTTATTTGAATTTCGTTCCACTCTTTTCTGCTCAGTTTAGGATTAAAATGCTTTAGCTCCTCATAAAGCTTATCGCCAATTTCTTTGAAACGATTAGAACCTAAGTATTCCAGATCCGCATCAGCAATAATGTTTTCTAATTTGTTTTTAGGAGTTTGGGGAATTTTTGTGGCGCGAATCATTCCGCAAATAGCATTTATGTCGGATTTTGAATATCCGTGATTGGGAAGTTCTTCTTTTACTATATCGCAGCCAACTTCTTCGTGATCCTTATAGACTTTCGTGAATCCAAAATCATGGTATAAAGCTGCAGTTTGAAGCAGTTCAATTTCTTTACTCGATAGGCCCGTTTTCTCAGCGATATAAACGCTTCTGCGAATAACCAGCTTTGTATGTTCTACACTGTGATAATGTAAATAATTGGGCAATTCTTTTTTCATTCGCCCTAATACTTCTGATTTTAGTTTTGCAAATGGGGTCATAACTAGTGATGGCTTTTTCTAGAGAGCACACCACCTTTAGCCTCGCGGATGGTATGAACATACATAAATGCGGTTGGGTCCATTTTGCTGACCGCATTTTGGATGGACAGAAGCTCTAATCGAGTGACTATGGTAATAATAATATCACAGTCGGTTTTAACATCAAAGCTACCTGGCAAATAACCGCGTTCCCCCTTCTGTACGGTTATACCTTTATTCAGTTCATTAACAATGAGAGATTTAATCTCTTCACTCTTTGCAGAAATAATATGCAATGCATTGTACTCTTCTATACCATCTACAACATAGTCTAATGCTTTCATAGCGGTATAATATGTAATAATTGAATACATAGCAGTTTCTAGTCCAAATTTATACGCTGCAGCTAGGAATAACAAAGAGTTAGTATACAGTATGACCTCTGTAGTAGTCAAACCGATTTTTTTCGTAGTGAATACCGCTAAAATTTCAACCCCATCAATGACTCCTCCTCCTCTAATACAAAGGCCCATACCAGCACCTATTAAAAAGCCTCCAAATATGGCAACCAGAAGATCCTGCTCTGTTACAGGTTCAAATGGATAGGGAACAGCTAAAGCAATTGACAGTAAGACTACTGCTATTATAGTTTGAGCAGTAAATGTTTTACCAATTCGCTTGTATCCGAAGTATATAAATGGAATATTTATTACCAGTATTAAAGCCCATAAGGGGATGTGAAATAACTCATGAATCAGGATTGAAATACCTGTAACTCCCCCGTCCAAGAAGTGATTAGGCACCATAAATCCTTGTAATGCAAAAACAGCAAATAACACACCTAGAAGGGTGAGTAATAAGTTTTTGGGATTAAGTACGGTTGACCAATTAATAGTAGCTTGAGAATTTGAACTCATTTATACTTCTTTGCACAATTATAATGATATTGATTCTTTCTGCGAAATGATTCAATACCAATAAATAAATTATCGGATTAAATGACCCGACTCTTAAAACAAATTTCATCTTTGCAAGCTTATATCATTAGAACGTGAAGAACCTTTGGGAAAAATGGAAAAAGAAGTGGAATGTGAGCACTGATAAAAGGATGCTTTGGATATTCTTGGTCTTCGCAATTACTGGGAGTTCAACGGTATATGTAAGAAAGTATATCTTTAAAGTGTTTAATATTTCATTCGAGAATCAAGCTGTCCACCTCATAGTAAAATTCATTGCTATTTATTTAGTATATCAGCTTATGCTTTTAATAGTTGGGAGCTTAATGGGAGAACATAAATTTGTGAAGTGGTTCTTATTAAAAATGAATAAGCGGCTATTGCCTAAAAAATCAAAAGTTGGATAAATTGAAAGCTGACATATTAAAAGCCTTGAGCTATGTGGAGGATCCTGATTTAAAAAAGGATTTGGTAAGCTTGAATATGATTAGAAATCTTCAAATTGAAGAGAAAGAGGTGAGTTTTGACCTAGTGTTAACCACTCCTGCTTGTCCCATGAAAGATATGCTTGCCAATGCGTGTAAGAATGCAATTCACACCATGGTCGACAAAGATCTGATTGTGAAACTCAATATTACTTCAGATGTTACAAGTAAAAGAGAAAGCTCAACAGTATTAAAAGATGTTAGAAATATAATTGCCATAGCGTCGGGTAAAGGTGGAGTGGGCAAGAGCACGGTTGCAATTAATCTCGCACAATCATTGTCGGATGCTGGAGCTACAGTAGGCATACTTGATGCGGATATTCACGGTCCATCAGTTCCAGTTCTTATGGGTGCTGCAGATTTAAGACCGGAAATGAAGAATGAAAGGATGATTCCTATTGATGTTGACGGTATTAAATTAATGTCAATTGGTTTCTTAGTACCTAAGTCTCAAGCCATAGTATGGCGAGGGCCAATGCTTGCCTCAGCATTAAAACAATTTAGCACAGACGTTGAGTGGGGTGGATTAGATTACTTAATTATAGATTTACCTCCTGGTACGGGAGATGTGCATCTAAGCCTCATACAGCTCATCCCATTAACTGGAGTAGTGATTGTAACGACTCCAGATGAAGTAGCAGTCAGCGATGCCAGAAAGGCTATAGATATGCTGCTCAACCCTCAGCTAAAACAAGAAATACTCGGTGTAGTTGAAAACATGAGCTTTTTTGAAGCAGGAGGGGAGAAATATTATTTATTTGGAAAAGAAGGGGGTGCTTCTTTGGCTAAAGAATTCAATCTGGACTTGCTCGGACAAATTCCAATTGTTGAGAAATCCGAGCAGCCTAAGAATAGAGATGTCTACTTAGAAATCGCTAGTAAAATTGCTCAAAAAGTATCTATTCACAATGCAGAATAAAAAAAGCACTAATTTTGAATAAACAAATGTCAACTATAGCCGATAAAGTAAATATAGCTCTTGATAGCATCAGACCATTTCTAAAAGCGGATGGGGGAGATGTTGAGCTCGTAGAAATTGACAAGGGAATTGTCAGAATTAAGTTGCTTGGAGCTTGTAGGACTTGTGATATTAGTCACATCACTATGAAGGCTGGAGTTGAAGAAAGTATTAAAAAAGCTCTTCCAGAGATTAAAGAAGTTATTGCTGTTAATTAATCAATTTGCCAACTTATCAGAATAAAACTTTAGGTAACCTAACATTCCAAGAGTTTATAAACTCTTTTAGTGTTTGGGTTATTGTTGGTGCGCCTCTTTGTTATGTATTTTTTTGTGAAGCTTTAGCAGTTCCTCTTCAGTGGGAAGTAATGCTAAGCTTAGCAATGTCTGTATATATCATCTATACATTAGATCACATTCTTGATGGACTAAAATGGAAGGAAAAAAGCTTGGCGCTGAGACATTTCATTCATTTCAAATACCGTCAAATATTTTTAGTGATGGCTGCAATAGTGTTGGTGGTTTTAGCATTTTTTGTTTACTTATTTTTAGACAAAACGAGTATTCGTTTTGGAATGATAATGTCATTAATTGTAGTGCTCTATTTCATTCTCAATTTTGCATTCAGAAAGCTGTTTAGAAAACTCGTTCCACTGAAGGAGACCATGGTTGCTGTTATAGTTGCCAGCTGTTTTATAGTACTCCCGGCTATGCAGTCAAAAATGAGTATGCAATGGCCAATTGTAATCTTATTTTTAGGTGTTATTGCCTTGAACTTAAGTAATTTATTAATGTTCTCCTACTACGATTACGAAGTTGATCGCAAAGCTAGATTCAGCGGTACTAGCAAAGTTATTTCTCAGGAGAGATTAAAGCTGCTGATCGTTAGCCTTATTGCTATTGGTTTGATCGCATGTATATACAGTGCAATTTTACTGCATTTGAACATCCTTCAAATTTCGGTTTTGGTGGTTATGCATTTTCAATTACTTGTTATTGCTCTATTTGAGGATGTTTATAAAAAGAACGAAAGGTATAGATTTTGGGGTGATATAATTTACCTCTACCCACTTTTCTACTTCTTCATCTCATGATTAAAACAGAGCCTACAGCGTGCTTCGTATATATCGTCGGCGCCAATAGCCACTAAGTTTTTATTTGAAGTTTTTCTGAATGAGTAATGGGCTGCTTCACCACAGCGTGTGCAGATAGCATAGAGCTTATCGACTTTTTCAGCTACTGCCATCAATTGAGGCATAGGGCCAAAGGACTCTCCTTTAAAATCTTTCTCCAATCCAGAGATAATTACTCTACACCCTTTGTCGGCCAGTTGATTGCAAACATCAACTATGGAGTGGTCAAAGAATTGAGCCTCATCAATACCTATAGTAACTGCATCACCTATTTGTTCTAACAAGTCAGATGAGTGTGCTAAGCTTTGAGCTTTTATTTTATTTTGGTTATGCGAAACAACTTTGCTTTCGTGGTATCTCTTGTCAATGGATGGCTTGAAAACCCTGACTTCATAGCCAGCAATTTCTGCCCTTCGTAATCGTCGCTGTAATTCTTCGGTCTTGCCAGAAAACATAGAACCACAGATTACTTCAATTGATCCTCTTTCTAATTTCCGCTTGCTCGACATTGGGCTAAATTTTGCTTCTCGAAAGTAATAATAATTATGTTTATTCGTAGCTATATTATGGCAAGCAGAGAGCAAATACAT
>CBDUMX010000112.1:0-7475 GCA_965368435.1 uncultured bacterium | reverse complement strand
TCTAAATAGATTTCATTTGCATGTTCAACTTCCAACTCAGATACAAAAGAGGTATTGTTGTTGAATTTATAACCGGTAAAAAGTACCAGTCTTCTGATTTCAAGTTTACCGTTATTTCTGTGGGTAGGTGATATAGCTTGATTATAGTTTACTTCACTATATCCTCTAATACTCAAGCGGTTGTCATTGTTTATGATACGAGTAGCAGTGTTTTGGTAAGTTGTGTCTTGTGCAAATACTCCTAGAGTAGCGCATAATAGAACAGTCAGAAATACTATTTTATTCATCTATCTTTATTTAGACTAATTATTAATAGGCGCAAATTTAAACTGATTATTTATTCTGACAAATGATATTAGTCAGTAATATTTGAACAGCATTTAAAAAAGGAGTATGCGCTTTATATTATTGACTTCTTCTTATTACGGATTCAAATAATTCAGTTATTTTTAACTGCTACTACTTCTGAATGAGTGTTTTATTTAGAGGTAAAAACAGGCTCAGTTATACAAGTAATGAATAGATAAATCAAAAAAGCCCCCACATGAAGTAGAGGCTTTCATTTTCAAGATTTTATTTATTAATGACTAGCGCTATTTGCAACAGGTGCAGCATCTAGAATTTCTTGAGAAACTCCTGATGCGTACTTAGCAAAGTTCGCATTAAATAAGCCTGCTAAATGCTCAGACTTCTTATCGTAGGCTGCTTTATCAGCCCAAGTATCGCGTGGATTAAGTATTTCTGATGGTACGTTTGGACAAGTTTTAGGCATTTGAACTCCAAACACAGGATGTTTATGAAACTCAACAGTGTTAAGTTCTCCTCTCAAGGCAGCAGTTATCATAGCTCGAGTATAACTCAAACTCATTCTTTTACCAACACCGTGAGGACCACCGCTCCAGCCTGTATTAACTAACCATACATTTACCTTGTGCTCTGTCATTTTCTTACCTAGCATTTCAGCATATTGCCCTGGATGTAGTGGCAAGAATGCCGCGCCAAAACAAGCTGAGAATGTTGCCTGTGGTTCATCAATTCCTAACTCTGTACCAGCTACTTTAGCAGTATATCCACTGATGAAGTGATACATAGCTTGACCTGGATTTAATTTAGAAATAGGAGGGAGCACCCCGAATGCGTCGCATGTTAAGAAGAAAATATTTGTAGGATGAGGACCAACTGATGGCTCAGCAATTCCTGTTATCTGATAAATTGGATACGCTGCTCGGGTATTTGGAGTGACACTAGTATCCTCATAATTTACCTTATTAGTTCCTGGAAAGAACCTAACGTTCTCTACCAAGGTTCCGTTTTTAATCGCATTCCAAATTTGAGGTTCTTTTTCCTCAGATAGATCGATTACTTTGGCATAACAGCCACCTTCAAAGTTAAATACACCTTTATCAGACCAGCCGTGTTCATCGTCACCTATTAAAGCGCGATTGGTATCTGCACTTAGGGTTGTTTTACCCGTTCCAGAAAGTCCAAAGAAAATTGCAGTATCTCTATCTCTACCTATGTTCGCTGAACAATGCATTGAAAGCACATTGTGATCTACAGGCAAGGTATAGTTTAGTACTGTGAAAATACCTTTCTTTATTTCACCTGTATATCCACTTCCACCTATTAAATAGATTTTTTTACTAAAGTCAATGATGCTGAAGTTCTCTTGTCGAGTTCCATCTAGCTCAGGATTTGCCATAAAGCTAGGAGCTGCAAGTATTATCCATTCTGGATCTATTTCATCAATTTGCGTTGAATCAGGTCTTAGGAACATATGGTGCACAAAAAGATTCTGATAAGCAGATTCTGTTACTACTCGCACATTAAGTCTATAGTCTGGATCTGCACAAGCAAAAGCATCGCGAACAAATATTTCTTTGTCTTTATAATGATTGATAACTTTCTCCATTAAAGCATCAAACTTTGCTCCATCAAAGCGCTGATTAATATCTCCCCACCATACTGTGTTTTCTGTTTTCGCATCACTTACAGTGAATTTATCTTTTGGAGATCTTCCAGTAAATTTACCTGTATCGGCAGCTAGTGAACCATTGTCAGTAATAGTGCCTTCATTTCGTTCAACTGCAGCTCGTAATAATTGATCAACGCTCAAATTGATATGAGCTTTTGATGCTAGTGATATTACTCTGTCAGTAATTGGATTTGATTTCATAAATTTTATCTAAAGTGCAAAGGTACTACCCTATCAATGAAGGCAAAACTTAGATGGTTGTTTTTTTGGCTTGATATCCACGATTTGTTAAAAAACGAACAATTTTATCAGCAATATCTCCTTGAATAATTACGACTCCATCTTTAACTGAACCGCCTGTGCCGCAGTGTTGCTTAAGCTCTTTCGCCAAATCATTTAAATGCTCTTCAGATCCTTGAAATCCCTCAATAATGCTAACTACTTTACCACCTCGGCCTTTTCTCTCTTTACGCACCAATAGCTTCTGATCTGAAGCTGCTATCTCTTCTAACTCTTCTGCCTCTTCTTCCACACCATAGCTGGGGTCTGTAGAATAGACGAAGAAACTGTCAAGGTCGAGTTTTTGCATTTTTTTCTTCTTACTCATGCCGGTACAAGTATACTTAATGATGATTTATTTACTTTAACTTCAACTGGTGATTCTATGAATATTGGCTCACCATCTATGTGCCACTTCTTGGATTCAGTATGAACTACAAACTCCGATGTTTTAATATACGACATCAGTTTATTGGCTTGTTGATTCTTACTTCTCAAATAGGATAGCAGCATGGGTATTTGATACCAATGTGGTTTGCGCATCACAGCAATATCTAGCATACCGTCGCGCATACTTGCACTACTTGCTACCTCGAAATTATTACCCCATTGTGATCCATTGGCAATACTCATAGAAAAGCACTTAATCTTAGTTCTGCTGCCTTCAAAACTGATTTCATATTCTGAGTTAGCCGTCCCTATAAAAAGCTTTAGTATAGCTTTGGTATATCCCCAGAGTCCTCTCTTTTTTAATGTGCTAAAGTGATGAGCAACATCAGCTTCAAAGCCAACACCAGCTAGATTGAGAAAGAAATGATTGGCCACTTCCGCTGTGTCGACACGTATACTATTACCTTCGAGAATTACTTTTATTGCTTTTTCAAGCGGATATGGAACATTTCTATGTCGAGCAAATCCGTCTCCTGAACCTCTTGGAATTATCCCAAGTGTTTTTTGTTGACTTAAACAGAGTTTGGCTACTGAGTTGACCGTTCCATCGCCACCAATAGCTATATAAACGTCAAATTGATTCTCAGCATTTAATTCATGTAGAGAATCTATATGTAGAAATTTAGTCTGAACTCCTTCAGGAATTAATTTAGAAATGGAAGATTCAAATTCTTTGTTTTTAGTTTTGCCTGCTTTAGGATTATAAATAAAAACTAAAGACTTTACCATTATTTGCGATTAAGGGCCCTTTTAGCAGCGGCAACAACATCTGATACTCCAAGACCGTATTTGTCTAAAAGTTCCATTGGAGTCCCAGATTCTCCGAATGAATCATTAACAGCCACCATTTCTACATGCGTTGGCATTCTGCGTGAAAGCAATTGGCAAACAGAATCTCCTAAACCACCATTAATTTGGTGTTCTTCAGCAGTTACAACGCATTTAGTTTTACTCACAGAATCCAAAATTGCTTCCTCATCTAGAGGTTTGATTGTGTGTATGTCAATTACCTCTGCTGATATTCCTTCAGCGGCAAGAGCTTTGGCTGCTTCTAGAGACTGCCAAACCATATGACCTGTTGCTATTATACTTACATCACTACCTTCAGTCATTTGCACTGCTTTCCCAATTTCAAACTTTTGATTTGCATCTGTAAAAATCGGCCATTTTGGTCGACCAAACCTTAAATAAACTGGCCCATAATGCTCAGCAATAGCCATGGTAGCTGCTTTGGTTTGATTGTAGTCACAAGGATTAATCACTACCATTCCTGGAAGCATTTTCATCATTCCAATTTCTTCGAGTATTTGATGTGTAGCTCCATCTTCTCCAAGAGTCAAGCCGGCATGAGAAGCACATATTTTAACGTTTTTATGAGAGTATGCTATGGATTGTCTTATTTGATCATAAACTCTACCCGTGGAGAAATTTGCAAATGTTCCTGTAAATGGAATCTTGCCGCTAGTAGCAAGACCTGCAGCTAAACCCATCATATTGGCCTCGGCTATACCCACTTGAAAAAAGCGATCTGGGAACTGATCCTGAAACTTATTCATTTTTAAAGATCCAGTTAGATCAGCGCATAGTCCAACAACATTTTCATTCTGCTGGCCTATTTCAAATAGTCCATCTCCAAATCCTGATCGTGTGTCTTTTTTCTCCATTGCAATTGGTTGAGTCATGTTTTTTTTAAATTGTTAAATGTTTTATACCTCCAGAGCTTATTTCAAAAACCACTGTTTTAGTCCTAATAGTTTCTTTTACTGCAGATTCTCTATAAATAAGCTCATAGGTTCCGGGTTGTAATATGGTAATACTTTGAGTGCCTGTGAATTCTATGTTTTTTAATAGAGTTAATTCACCATTCACATAATAATATATGCCAGCTTCAATTGACTTTCTTGAAATCAAATTCAGTTTACCTGGCTGCTGAACTTGTAGAGTAGTGGTCTTACTCTGATCTATCTGAACGTTCTTTTGAACTATTCTAGGAAGACTTAAAATCTCTATATCGTATTTCCCAACTATATACTTATTGTCTGTGTTAAACGACTGTACTTCTATTAATTTTCCAGTACTTGGATCTCTAATTAATGCTTGCAGATCAGGGTATTTCGTGACTCCGTCAACTTTAAGATGTAAATTTCCTTGAGGCGCATCAACAGCTATGGTATTGTGAATCCCCGGCGTTAATACAATATTCTTTTTGTATTGAGGTGGAGTAGTGTGGATCTTGATATCATAAGTATAAGAAGGATCCAAGTACATGGTATCGGGGTTACCTCTGTAATCCAATGTATGCACAAAGTTGTGAAGTATGGCGCCTGTTTTAGAATTGGTGAATGTCATCGCCACATCTGTTTCCGTTGGTTTGCCGTATTTATCTAGTAGGTTAACTTGTGCAGTGGTATTGTTGATAGCTTGACTAATTACCACATTCAAAACTTCTTTAAAATCGTTCTCTGTTTCTGCTTCAAAGAATCTTCCAACACATTCAAACTGAGCTTTGAAATCATCATTGAGACCTAAACCAATAATGAAAGGTCGTAGAATAACTCCTTGTTTTTGCAGAGCTGCGGATACAGCGCAGGGATCTCCTTCGCACTCCTCCAATCCATCGGTTATCAGAATAATAACATTTCTGACACCTTCCTGTTTTGGAAAGTCGTATGCTGCTTGTTCTAAAGAATAGGCTATAAGTGTAGTGCCTTTTGGCCTAATATCTCGTATTTCTTCCTTAATTAAACTGTGGTTCTTCGACCTAAATGGAACTTCTAAGCGGGTATCTTTACAGTCGCGTTGTGTTTTAGGGCTTTGATGACCATAAACGCGTAGCGCCAATTCCACTTCATCCATATCCTCAAGACTGTCGACCAATCTAGTGAGTAGGCGTTTTGCCACCACAATTCGGGTATCTCTATCCATATTGGCGTACATACTACCCGAGGCATCCAAAACAAAGAGTATTCGCGTTTTAGGCGTTTGTGCTATACTGTTCAATGAACAGAGAAGTACTAGCCCTAATATTAAATGTTTCATTATCTGCTTTTTAACTCTTTAAAGGATACAAAAAGTATGCTATTTTACTAATAATCGCCTAATGTCTCAGGATTCTGGCTCAATGCAGCAGCCAATTGCTCGTCGTTTGGTGGTATACCATGCCATTCATGGCTTCCCATCATGAAGTCAACTCCATTGCCCATTTCTGTGGTCATTAATATACAGATTGGTTGACCATTACCGCTGAGCACGCCGGCTTTGGAAAGTCCTTCTTCCACCTCTTGAATATTGTTTCCATTCATTCCTATCACCTTCCACCCAAAGGATTCAAATCTGCTTTTTAAGTCGCCGAAGCCCATAATGTCTTTAGTGTCGCCGTCAATTTGTCGACCATTTACATCAATAGTAGCAATTAAATTATCCAATTTATTGTGAGCCGCATACATAACTGCTTCCCAAACTTGACCTTCTTGCAATTCTCCATCACCGAGCAATGCATAAACTAAATGATTGTCTTTATCCAATTTCTTGCCTTGAGCAATTCCTGAGGCAACCGATAAGCCTTGACCTAATGAACCAGATGCTATTCGTATTCCCGGAAGTTTCTCATGCGTTGCAGGATGTCCTTGAAGTCTAGAATTCAGTTTTCTAAAAGTGGCAAGTTCATCAACAGGGAAGTAGCCAGTTCTTGCCAATGTGCTGTAATAAACAGGAGATATATGTCCATTGCTCAAGATGAACACATCCTCACCTTTACCATCCATATTGAATGGACTAGGATTATGTCTTAAAATATTGTGAAATAGAACAGTAAAAAATTCAGTGCATCCCAAAGATCCTCCTGGATGTCCAGATTGAACTGCATGTACCATTCTCACGATGTCTCTGCGGGTTTGGGAAACATAATTCCCTAATTCTTCAGTTGATTTAGTCATTTGGAAATACAAAGATGCTCTATTGCTTTATTTATAGAATATTTGTGGAAACTTCTTGGATAATTAAATTGAAAGAAAGAATAGAGGAAATACGCTTGAGTCCGAATGAATTTGCAAAGATCAAAGACCATCTTCTATCCTTTGCTGAGCAAAGGTTTTCAATTAATTCTGGTAGCCTGAAAAAGGCGACTATACTGAGAAAATCCATTGATGCAAGAAAGAAAGACATCAAATACAATTTGAAATTGAGCTTGCAATTCGACTCAAATCTTGAAAATCAATTTAGAACCTACCCAAAGAACTTAAAAATTAGCGATAAAAAGGTGCACATCATTGGTTTTGGTCCAGCGGGCATATTTGCTGCTATCAAGCTTTTACAGCTGGGCATTAAACCTGTGATCTATGAGAGGGGCAAGGCGGTCAAAGAACGGCGAAGGGATGTAGCTAAACTAAATAGAGACGGAGAAATGAATCCCGAATCAAACTACTGCTTTGGTGAGGGTGGCGCTGGAACATTTTCTGATGGAAAGCTCTACACTCGTTCTCACAAGCGAGGCAAAATTTCAGATATTCTAAACACCTTAATAGAGTTTGGAGCAGATCCTTCTATACTTTACGAAGCACATCCTCATATTGGCACCAATAAATTACCACAGATAATTGAGGAGCTTCGGCAAGGAATTATCAGAGCAGGAGGAGAAGTGCATTTCAATTCTAAACTAGATGATATCGGAATAACTGATGGCAAGGTATCTTCAATAAGCATAAATGGCGGGCAAATTAAATGCGACAATCTGATACTAGCAACAGGTCATTCTGCCCGAGATATATATTAT
>CBDUMX010000111.1:0-7526 GCA_965368435.1 uncultured bacterium | reverse complement strand
TAAGTTGAATATAGCAGAAGATGATTTAGAGCTATACGGCAAATACAAAGCAAAAGTTCCATTAAGTCTAATTGATTACGATAAGATAGCTAAGAGCAAATTAATTTTAGTTACAGCTTTATCTCCAACACCTGCTGGTGAAGGTAAAACTACAGTTTCTATTGGTTTGAATGAAGGTCTTCGAGCAAATGGTAAAAAATCAGTAGTAGTGATCAGAGAACCTTCACTAGGGCCTGTTTTTGGCATCAAAGGAGGTGCCGCAGGTGGTGGGTATTCTCAAGTAGTTCCAATGGAGGACATTAATCTGCATTTCACTGGAGACTTCAGTGCTATTGAAAAGGCAAACAACTTCTTGGCAGCTGTAATCGACAATAATATTCAGAGTAAAACTAGAAGCTTGGGAATTGACCCAAGGACTGTAATCTGGAAGCGCGTTATAGATATGAATGATAGAGCGCTTAGAGATATAGTTATTGGTCTAGGAGGTACAGGTAACGGCATTCCTCGTCAAGATGGTTTTAATATCACAGCAGCATCTGAGATAATGGCCATATTGTGCATGGCAAATGATATTGATGATTTGAAGACCAAAATTGGTAACATATTCGTAGGATATACATTCGACAGAAAACCAGTATATGCTCGAGATTTAAAGGCTGAGAATGCAATGTGCATTTTATTAAAAGACGCTATTAAACCAAATCTGGTTCAAACCCTTGAAGGCAACCCAGCCATTATTCACGGTGGTCCATTTGCCAATATTGCACAAGGAACTAATACCATTATAGCGACAAAAATGGGCTTGAGTCTAGCAGATTATGTTGTTACAGAGGCAGGATTTGGAGCGGATCTTGGCGCAGAGAAATTTTTAGATATAAAATGCGGTTATGGAGATTTGAAACCCAATGCCATAGTGATAGTTGCAACTATCAGAGCTCTGCGTCACCACGGTGGAGCAGTTCCTGATGAGTATAACACTCCATCATTAGATAAAGTGAAAGCTGGATTTGCTAATCTCGAAAAGCATATAGAGAACATGAAGAAATTTGGCATTAAGCCAATAGTAGCAGTAAATAGCTTTATTTCAGATTCAGAGGAAGAAGTCAATTGGCTGATAGAAAAATGTGCATCTCTGGGCGTTAAAGCGGTATTGAGCAAGGGATGGGCTGAAGGTGGCAAGGGAACTCAAGATTTAGCCAAGGCGGTGACAGATCAAATAGATGAGGGTACAGACAATTTTAAGCGTTTGTACGATTGGAATTTAGGTGTAAAAGAGAAAATTGAAAAAATTGCCAAAGAGATATATGGCGCTGATGGTGTTGACTACGCTGCCGAAGCAGAAAGAGGATTGCGCAGCATTAGCAAGCTAGGACTAGACCATTTGCCTATATGTATGGCAAAGACTCAGAAGTCGTTTTCAGACAATGAGAAGAAAATAGGTCGCCCTACAGGATTTAGAATCACAGTAAGGGAATTTGAAATTGCTGCGGGAGCTGGATTTTTAATTCCCATCTTGGGAAATATGATGAGGATGCCTGGTCTACCTGCAGTACCTGCTTCTGAACATATGAGTATTGATTCTGAAGGTAAAATTTCGGGATTGTCATAAGATTGTAAATGATGTATATTGCTGATATTCAGCAACCTTAATAGGATATTACTACTTAGTCTGAATTTTAATAATCATGTTTAATTGAATAGCTGTCTGAGCCCGGCATGATTGAATTGGTGCAATTCTTGTATTATTCTTCAAGCTAGCGAAGACTGGCATTAAACCTTTAGTAGAAGACATGAAGAACCTTATTATTATTCCTTTAGTATTCCTATGCCTAGTATCAAAGGCGCAGCTCAACGACATCGAGATCGTTTGGGGAGAACCGTATAAATCCAAAAAGACCGTAGTAACCGATATAATTTCCACTGAAGGTGGCGATATATATGCTATCAAGAGAAATCTTGGTCTTTTCAATCAGGATGTATATTTAGAGAAATACAGAAATTTAGAACCCTATAAATCGTCGGAAATCACTTTTGATAAACGCGAACGCGCCGACGTTATGAAAAGCATTATCAATGTTAATAATGATTTGTGGATGCTTGAATTCAAATCGAATTATGATTATGCGAGCTTGACGGCGCAGTTTGTCGATAAAAGCACTCTGCAAACTATGGGCGAAAGGGTTGATATTTTTCAATTTGGCATTGAGCGCAAGCTGAGATATTCATATGGTGGATTTGATTATTCCATTTCAAGAAATAAACTAAAAACTGGTTTTGTAACTCAATATCCCGGCGACAGAGATGAAGTGGCCACCTTGGGCTTGCAAGTTAGAGACGAGTATTTTGATTTAATGTGGGAACGCGACATTGATTTGAAACACAGTAAAGAAGTAGTAGAACTGGCTGGTTTTGATGTTTCTAATGACGGGATAGCTTACAGTTTGATCAAGGTTTTTGATACTAAGAAAACAAATAGCGATAAGAGAGCAAATAAGTTTGAATATCAATTGATAGCTTGCAGCGCTGAAGGAGAAGCAACTGTAATTCCAATAAACATCGATGAAGGAAATATTATTCAAAACATTCATTTTGAAGTCACCGATAATGGAGATGTTTATATAGGTGGATTCTACGGTGCGAGTTGCTGTACTATTGATGGGTCTTTCTTCATGAGTATTGAGGGTACAACCAACAAAGTATCAAAGTATAATATTAAAGCCTTCAGCTTAGATTTTATAACTGAAGGGCTATCGGAGCGCAAACAGAACAAATTAGAAAGAAGATTTGACAAAGGGCAGGAAATCGGCTTTAATAATGTGGACTTCCGCGATTTTATCATCCGTGAAGACGGTGGAATTGTATTAGTAGGGGAGTTTTATGATATCAGCCTAAACAACAGAAGCGAAGCGAATACTGGCAACCCCAATTCTACACATTTTAACTATAAGGATATTGTTGTTGTAAACATCAGTGCTGATGGACAAATTGAATGGTCGAAAAAAATATTAAAGCGACAATTAACTACAGACGACGGTGGTTTTATGTCGAGTTTTGTTCTAGCAGTCAATGGCGATAATCTACACTTCATCTTTAATGATCATGAAGCGAATATCAATGCTCAGACAGAGAAGGATTTAGCAACATATTCTAGAAGTAAAAGCACATCTGTAGTTACCTTGGTTTCATTAAATGCCCAAGGAGAAATGACCAGAGAAACCATAATCTCTCAGAAAGAATTAGGTCTTGAAATTCGTCCACAGTCATGCGAGCAAGTTTCAGCTAATGAATTAATCCTCTTCGGATTGAAGAAGAACGAGAATCAATTTGCTAGAGTATTGTTTAATTAGAATGGATTAGCTGGCCATAAAGCCCTCAATATCCTCAACTTCTATAATCATTCCTACTTCGTCCATCATATCCACTGGACCATTGTCGGTGATTAGAATTTGATTTTCAATCCTAACGCCAATGCCTTCTTCTTTAATATATATGCCGGGTTCACAGCTAAAGGTCATTCCCGCTTTCATTGGCTCGTAACGCATACCACTGTCGTGAACATCAACACCTAAGAAGTGAGATGTGCCATGCATAAAGTATTTCTTTACTGCTGGCCATGAAGGATCTTGTTTGCTTATATCTTCTTTAGTTAACAGACCAAGACTTAATAGTTCTTGCTCCATTATGCCCTCTACTTCTTTTTGGTACTCCATAAGCATGGTGCCGGGCACTAACTTGGTTCTAGCTTGCTTCATTACTTTAAGCACGGCATTGTATACATCTTTTTGTCGAGCAGAGAATTTCCCATTAGCCGGAAGACATCTGGTCATATCACTGGCGTAATTCGCGTAATCAACGCCACAGTCGACAAGTATTAGGTGTCCGTCTTTTACTTCTTTATTATTCTCAATATAGTGCAGAACGCAAGCACTGGGTCCAGAAGCCACGATTGGATCAAAACTAAAGCCATTGGCTCTATTTCTGATAAACTCGTGAATCAATTCCGCTTCAATCTCGTGTTCCCATACACCAGGCTTAGTGAACTTCATGATGCGTTCCCAACCTTTTTTAGAGATTTTAACTGATTCTCTCATAACATTGAGTTCAGCCTCTGTTTTGATAGATCTCAATCGCTGAAGAATCTTACCCGCGCGTTTGTAATTGTGCAATGGATAAAGGCGTTTTATTTCATGCGCCATTTCCATATTCTTATACGGCGAAGCAGGGTTATATCTGTCGTTCTCATTGAGTGGGAGATAGATATTGTCTGCCATCTGAATGATAGGTCTTAGGTTTTGCATATAGTTAGCATTCCAAAATACATTGGGAACACCGCTAGTTGCTGTTGCTTCTGCTTTAGTGTATTTATGTCCCTCCCAAATTGCTATATGCTCGTTGGTCTCCATTAAGTACAGACACTCGCGGTATTCAGGAATAGGACAATCTGGGTATAGCACTAAAACAGAGTCTTCTTGATCTATTCCGCACAACCAAAAAATATCAGAGTTTTGCTTGAATTTATACATCGCATCGCCATTCCAACTGTATTGAAAATTGCTGTGGAAAATAGCGATACTATTGGGCTCCATTTGAGCCATAAATCGTTTTCTATTTTGAATAAAGAGATTGGAGTCTAATCTTGGGTATTTCATACTAGGCAAAGCTATTTGTTTTATTTAAATGCTTAGAAGAATGAAGACAAAATCTTTAAGGACTTGGATTAAAATGTGGATATGGATTTTGCTAAAGAGGAAATCGGTTTAGTAGGGGGCGGGGGCAAGCCCCCCTCCCCAGTAACCAATATACGTACTATACAGATCAGGCGCAACTACAACTCATCTGCTTGCACATTTTCTTAATAAACGCGCTTCACACCCCCTCATTATTACGATTAATATCATATAAATAAGCCTACCCAAAGCATTTTGAGAATTGATATTTTTACGTAGGTTTGTTAGTGACGCTTAAATGACATTAAAAGTGTTTACCAAAGTGTACAGAAATCTATTAATAGATATGAAACGACTTATCATACTTACTTCTCTCTTGTTGCTGGGAATCAGTTATTTCCAAGCTAATCCAACCATCAGAAAGCACGCCTTAATTGTAGCCATCGGAGATTACCCTGAAGAGACAAATTGGAAGGATATTTCATCGGTAAATGACATTGCCCTTATCAAAAGCGCATTGGCGAAACAGGGCTTTGATCATTTCATTATTCTGAAGAATGAAGAGGCAAACAAAGCTGGTATTCTCAATGCATTTAAAGAGCTTAAAGAAAGCGTTAATAAAAACGATATAGTAGTAGTGCATTTCTCAAGCCATGGCCAGCAAATTATGGACGATAATGGAGATGAAATTGATGGATATGATGAAGCCATAGTAGCACACGGAGCTCCGGCTAAATATGATCCCGCTTATAAAGGTGAAAACCATCTCAGAGATGAAGAACTCGGAGATGAACTCGAATCTCTGAGATTAAAATTAGGAAAAGCTGGTGATGTTCTAGTGCTTGTCGACGCTTGTCATAGCGGTACTGCTACTAGAGGTCAAGGTGTTGCTAGAGGTGGAGAAGCTGCTTTTGCACCCGCAAATTACAATCCTGCAAAAAAAGATGAGGATGAAGTGGGACTATTTGAAGCGAGTAAAACGTCAACACGCGGCAATCTCGATGATATGGCTCCTATGGTTGTAATCAGCGCAGCAAGGGCTGATGAACTAAATTATGAATTTGAAGGATATGGTTCCTTATCCGTTGCTTTTCAACGCGCATTTGATAATCTTAACCCGAATTATTCATACAGATCCCTATTTAGTAAAATAGTTAAAGAGATGTCGGTTATTGCTCCTCGACAAACGCCAGCCCTAGAAGGAGATATAGATAGATTGCTCTTTGGTGGAAAAGTTGTAAGTCAAGAACCATACTATGTAGTAACTAAACTAGATAGAGATTTTCTTACCATAGAGGGAGGTGCCTTTACTGGACTGAATAAAGGAACAAAAATCAAACTTTATCCAGCAGGCACTATAAATACACTTACTACAGCACCCGTTGCTACAGGGACCATAAGCTATTCAAAAGCTTTTGATTGTTCAGCAAGTTTAGATGTAGCTATTGAAGGAGATGCTAAAGATTATTGGGTCTTTGCTTCAGAGCGAACTTTCGGAGATGTGGCAGTAGGCATCAGCACCAACAAGCTGGAAAACAAAAAATTGAAGAAGGAGATAATTGCGAACCTATCAACTTATGCCTTAGCAAAAATGGATGCAGAATCACCGATATTTTCATTGGAGATGGCAGGCGAAGACAGAGTTAAATTGGTAAGAATTCAAGATGGGGAAATATTCAAAGACACCATAAAAATTGATGAGGATTACAACACCCTTAAATCACATATTTCTACCTATGCCCAAGGAAAATTCCTTAAAGAACTAGAGATTAATAATCCAGATTACAGCATAGAATTAAAATTGATTCCTGTAGTACTAGAAAACAGAAGAGTAGTTGATACGCTGGATGTTAGACTCAAACAAGATGCTGGTGGTGTAATGCAATTTGCCCCAGGTGATAAAGCCATAATTCGCATTACCAATTACGGAAGCTTCGATGTTTATTTTAATATTATAGATATTGGTCCAGATGGTTTAGTGAGCGCAGTTATTCCAGACCCAAGAAGACATGAAGACCCCAGAAACTTCAAAATCGCGGCTGGACAAACTTATGATGTACCGAGAAAGGTATTGGGTTTTGGCCCTCCATATGGTCTAGAAACCTTTAAAATATTTGCTAGCTATAAACCTATAAATTTTGCTCCTATCCTAAGTTCAAGTGGAACTGCAGATACTCGAGGAGTAGAAAACGAACTGGAAAAACTCTTCCAAAGTAGCTACACCATGAGTAGAGGGGTTGAAGTGGAATCCCTTTCTGCAGATACCGATGCTTGTACCTTTTCTTACACCTTCAAAGTAATTGAAAGATGAAATTGAGAATCTATATACTTAGCATATGTGCCTTGTTTTCGGTTGTTAGCTTCGCACAGAAGTCCGATAGTTCACATGTAGATCCATTATACCCATTTGGGGAAAGAGGAGATCAAGACAGAGGGTATTATGGAGTAGACAACAGACAAGACGTTACAGAGCTCAAAGGCTATGAAGAGTTGGTATCGGCAACTATAGTAATGGTTCCAAAATCACAGGTGCAAGGCAATAAAATCTATACCTATAGCTTACAGGAGAAACTGAGAAATAGGTTTGGAATCAACAACTTCGATCCCAATGTAAAGTTTCTGGACCAACCTACCTGCGCCAACTGTACTGGTTTTCTCATATCTCCAGATATTGTGGCAACCGCTGGTCACTGCCTTGCACTAGAAAATGCATGCGAAGATTATGTTTGGGTACTGGATTATACCAATCAATTGACACATGTCGACAATCAAGACTATGTCATCGTAGATCCCGACAATATTTACACTTGCGACGAGATTCTAGCTTGGGATTTAAACAACAACAATCTAGCAGACTAT
>CBDUMX010000110.1:0-7527 GCA_965368435.1 uncultured bacterium | reverse complement strand
TTAAAACTTCTGCAATATGTCCGAGATAGACAACAATCTCAAAAGTGATGAAAACTCCGATGAAGGCTATATTCTATATGAGTTCACGGCCGATCCAGGACAAGAACCATTACGCATAGATAAATTCTTGGTCAACAGGATACTCAAAGCTAGCAGAAGTAGAATACAGTCTGCTATTGCCAATGATATGGTTACTGTTAATGGGGTTGCAGTAAAGGCAAACTATAAAATTCGACCATCAGATGAAGTTAAAGTATGGGTAGCTGAGTTGAGAGAGCAATTGGAGATAGTTCCAGAGGATATACCGCTAGATATAGTATATGAAGATGAAGATCTAATGGTGATTAACAAGAAAGCAGGCATGGTAGTTCATCCCGGCGTTGGCAACTTTTCAGGTACATTATTAAATGCTTTGTCGCATTACTTCCAGATTGAAGTAGATTTTGAGGGTAAAAGACCTTGGTTGGTCCACAGGATAGATAAAAACACTTCAGGCTTATTGGTGATTGCCAAAACAGATGAAGCGATGGTGCATTTATCGGCACAATTTAAAGCCCACAGCATTGAAAGAAGATATCAAGCCTTAGTTTGGGGCGAATTAGAAGAAAAGGAGGGGACCGTCGAAAGCTATATTGGAAGAGATCAATACGATCGCAAGCGATTCACAAATTACAGTGATGAAGAAAAGGGAAAACGCGCTGTTACTCACTATAGATTATTGGAAGATTTTCTATACGTCAGTTTAATAGAATGCAAGCTAGAAACGGGTAGAACTCATCAAATCAGAGTCCATATGAAGCAAATTGGTCACCCATTATTTAATGATGAGAAGTACGGTGGAGATAAGATTCTTAAGGGTGTGGTTTTTAGCAAATACAAACAGTTCATAGACAATTGCTTTTCAATACTATCTCGTCAGGCCTTGCATGCAAAGTCATTGGGTTTTGTTCACCCAAGGACAGGTAAAAATGTGCATTTCGATTCTGACTTGCCTGATGATTTTCAGGAAGTTCTAGACAAATGGAGAACGGTTCACTCCAGCAACAGATTCAATTAAATTTCAATCTTCCATATGGTTGCCAACAAAAAATGCGGCAGCAGCGAGAGCTATTTCTTTAAGGAGCAATGGCATAGCCATCTGATTGTCTGCATCGCTCAATCCAGGAATATAAATAGTAAGTACAAAGATTACCAACATTATACCTAGAAGATATGATGCCGTTCTAGCCATTTTACCCCAAATAATTGCAATTGCTGCTGCAATTAAAGCTGCACCTACGAGGTAGATAAAGAATAGAGGTGCGGGCATAAATGATGGAACCATGCCTGTCATGTCTTTGGCTCCCACGAAATGGAAAATGCCAAATAAACCCATTGGTATGGCGTATAAAGTGCGGGAAATAGAAGAAGGAATAAATGCTTTCATAATGATTTATTTGTTTGTGTAGACATACAATTTAGTGAAAGCCCATAAGCATTTTCAGCCTAGTTATGCACCCTTTGTTCGCTTTGACAATGAATGGATTACTAATGAGAGACTTACTACTATGAAACAAGCAATGAAGTTGTACCAGAGAAAAGACAACTCTGTATGGGTAATTGAATTTATCCAGTCTTTAGCAAAATGGACAAAAAAGATGAATGCCTGAGCAATAATTGCAGATATTAAGACTGCATTTGACCCTATGTTTTTCAGGAATAGTGCAACAATAAAAATACCTAATACAGTGCCATAAAACAATGAACCTAAGATATTTACAAACTCCACTAGATTGTCGAACATTGAGGCTATGCTCGCGAATGCTATGGCAATAATTCCCCAAGCTAAGGTAAACCATTTAGACATTCTCACATAATATGTGCTTTCACCATCTTTAGATTTCTTTAATCGCTGATAAAAATCTACCATAGTAGTTGTAGCCAAGGCATTGAGTTCTGCTGCCGTGCTCGACATTGCAGCAGAGAATATTACAGCCAACAGCAATCCTATTATGCCTATTGGCAACCATTCAAGTATCCAAGAAATAAATACAAAATCTGTCTCCTTTACTCTTGCCTGATAATTATGCTTTTCCAATATTGTATTTAAATCTGCATTTATTTCTTCTTGATAATCAGATATATAAACCAAATCTTTAGCATGCAGATATTCTGAGTTCTTTAGTTTTTCAATTTCTACTTGTTTTTGCTTTAGTTGATTGTAGTCTTCTACATTTTCGGTCTCCAACCATTTCATTTTATTGGCATCAAAGCTTATAGGTTTCTCATACATGGTGTAGAACCAAAAGACTAATACCCCTATGAACAGTATGAATAATTGAAGTGGAATCTTTAAGACAGCATTAAAGTATAAGCCCGTGCGAATTTCTTTTAAACTCTTGCCTGATAAATACCGCTGTACTTGGCTTTGGTCCGTACCGAAATAGGACAACATGAGAAAACTACCACCAATTAATCCAGACCACATATTATAACGTTCGCCCAGGTCAAATTTAAAATCAAAGGCATTCAGCATACCTTTATTTCCTGAAAGCTGTATGATGTCAGCCAAAGGAATTTTCACTTGGATGTAGTATAGCAAATACCCAAAAGCTACAAATAAGCCTATGAAGATAATACTCATTTGATGCTTATGTGTTTGAGTTACAGCTCGGGTTCCTCCACTCACTGTATACAGGATTACAAGAACACCTATGACCCAAACATTAATTAATAGATTCCAACCTAATACTTCAGCTAGAATAATAGATGGGGCATATATGGTGATTCCAGCAGCTAGACCTCTTTGAACAAGAAATAGCGCTGCAGTAAAAAGTCGAGTTTTGAGATTGAAGCGCTCTTCTAAAAACTCATAGGCGGTAAATACCTTAAGGCTGAAAAATTTAGGTGCAAACCATATAGCAATAATTACCATTGCTATGGGCAATCCATAGTAGAATTGGGCGAAGCGCAATCCTTGTTCATAGCCAAGGCCAGGGGTGCTAATGAATGTTATAGCGCTGGCCTGGGTTGCCATAATAGACAAGCCAATAGCCCACCATGGTGTACTTCTGTTGGATGCAAGATAACTCTCTAAATCCTTAGAGCCCCTAGTTTTAATTACTCCATAAATACTTATAATTAAGAGCGTTGAAAATAGGATGGTCCAGTCAATCCAATGCATATTAGTTTTGGAACTCTGAGTGTTTAGCGAATAGTTTACCGAAGGTGTATTCTTGTACTGTAACTAATTTGTCGAAGCCGGTGAAAGTTGCAAAATAGCGTTCAGGGTCATACGCTAAGAGATTACCCTTAGAGTCTTTTAAGCCTTCACTATCAGAGCCTTTTTTATAGATTTTAAGTTCCTTGCTGATTCCAGCAATGTCTTTTACAGTTATCACAAGTACAGGTTCACTGCGTTTGATGCTGTCTTTAGTTGCTTGATCTAAATAATCTGCATAACCCTCAAAGTTTTTGAAGTTGTAAAGGGCAAAATAGCTTTTGGCTGCTTGAGTGGATAGGTTCAAGCTTGGTTCTATAGCATACGAATCCCCATCTTTTGATAATTTAAATGAATATTCTGGATTGTTTTTATACTCCAAATTGATACTTACTATGCTATCTACGCTGTAATCAAAAATGCTTCTGTTAAACCATTCTTTGGCGTTCAAATTATACTTAGGTGTTATATATCCATCGAATCCTGGAATGTATCCAATATACGGGGTTTCTGAACCTTCTATGTGCAAATAAGTTCCTTTCATGTCTGGAGTATGCTCGCCTACATAGTAAGATTTAACCATTGCACCTCCTTCATAAATTTCTACTTTAATGGCATTACCAACCATATTTCGTATCACATTGTCTTTAGCAGCTTTTGGGACAGGTCCTTTCAGTTGAATTCTGCTTAAAGTTTTAGTCATAAATAAATCTACAAATGGTGTAAAGGCAGGATATTCACCGTTTACCCACCACAAATCACTTCTTTCTTTTAGCAACTCCAGTTTAGTTCCGCTTCGATCCTGAAGTACAATTCTATCTACTTTATCTATATTCTCAACGGCAAAATTGACTTCTTCAATGGGGATGCCATTGTCTTCTTTCTGCACTGCAAAATAAATTGCAATCAAAGCTATTAATGCTATTAGGCCAATAATCAGTCGCTTCATAATTCAAATAAACAATTAAGTGGAAGAAAGATTGCAATTATACTTTATCAATGTCCGTTTTACTTTCGTACTTTGCATAAAACCATGCTTAAAAGAATACTATATAGGATACTAATTGTACTAATAATCATCTTAGGCTCTGCATCCACATTTATTATTTTAAGCGGAAATCAGTATTTGTTTTTCACCTTACGACATACTGTTTTTAAAGGCAGACTTGGACCTTCTATTGATGAGTATCAGATTTATCACAATAGGGAAGTTAAAAACGACGAAAGCCGTTGGTCATGGTATGAAAATACAAAGAATAGAGGACTTCTTGATGAAGAATTGAAGTATCATCAAGGCTATGGTACTGCTGCATATTTAGTAATTAAGCACGACAGTATTATTTATGAATACTATGATGAAGATCACAATAAAACTTCTGTGATAAATCCTTGGTCAATGTCGAAATCAGTAGTCAGTTTGCTCATTGGAATTGCTATAGATGAAGGATTAATAAAAGATGAATATGAACTTCTTGAGAGCTACTTTCCACAGTACTCAGGCTCAGGAATTAATATTTATCATTTGCTTACTATGTCTTCAGGAATCAATTTCGACGAAGATTATTTGGATCCATTTGCACATTCTGCAAAATCGCTGTATGGTTCAGATATAGTAGCATTAAATGATGATTATATTCCAGTGAAGACTCCGGGAATAACTTTTGATTATCAAGGTGGCAATACCATATTGCTTGCAATGATTCTAAAGCAAGTTACGGGGATGAACCTTTCAGAATATGCTTCTAAAAAATTGTGGACGAAGATAGATGCTGAGCATCCTGCATATTGGGGTTTGGATCATGAAAATGGCATGGAAAGAGCCTTTTGTTGTTTTAACACCAATGCCCGTGATTTTGCTAGAATTGGCCGATTGATGATTAATAGAGGTTATTGGAATGGCAAGCAAATACTTTCTGAAAGCTATATCAAAAAAGCAACTTCAGCAGCGGATATAATAGGAGAAGATGGAGGTAAAAATAAAGTTTATGGCTATCAATGGTGGGTACTTCAGATGCAAGAGTATCAGGGATATTACGCCAGAGGCATACAAGGTCAGTATATGGTAATTTTACCAGAAGAAGATTTGATAGTAGTAAGGTTTGGCGATGCTAGGCCATCTACTCGTATAGAAGGTCACGTCACTGACATGCTCTATTATATAGATATGGCTCGAAGGCTAGTTCGAGAATAATCCATTTGGTTCAAAAATTGTATTACTTAAGTTAATAGTGGTGTTTATGGCTTGAAAGCTTGCTATATAAGCAATCACCCAAGTTAAAACCCCAAAAGTTGTACTTAAAATAATACATATGAAAAAGACATTTTTACTAATCATTGGACTAAGCTTAATAACCCTGAGCTCATGCGTACGAGAAGAAGTATACATTTATCAAGATCGCCCCGATGCAGATGTTATTTATGAGTATTGGACAGGCCCTAGTGGTACACTTATAGAAGGAGAGATCTTCAACGATGGCAATACCTATTTGAATTCAGTAGAGTTACAAGTAAGATTATACGATAACCGCTCCCATTTGATTGAAAGCGAATACTATTGGATTAATGTCTACTCCTATCCAGGAGAATCATCATTTTTCACTTTAGATTTATGGGAACCTTATGTTTCCGATGTGGAAATTAGGGTAACGGGATTTGATTAATCATAAATTCATTCAATTCTGAAATGTACATTTGCCTTCAGTGGTATTCATTGAACAAACAGAATCTATTATTGAATCGCTTGGGCTACGAAATGCGGTAGTTGTCTGCGATGAGAACACTCATCAATTCTGTTTCCCTTTACTGAACACCCAAATTCCTTGCATTATAATTCCAGCAGGTGAAGAGAATAAAAATTTAGAAACTTGCTCCTTAGTTTGGGACAAACTAATTGAAATTGGAGCCAATAGAAGTACACATCTAATCTGTTTGGGCGGTGGAGTAGTGACGGATTTAGCTTCCTATGCAGCCTCTTGCTTTCAAAGAGGTATGAAATTCACCTTGATACCTACTTCCTTACTGGCGATGGTGGATGCGGCAATTGGCGGTAAATGTGGTGTAGATTACAATAACTTAAAGAACTATATAGGCCTATTTGTCGATCCCACCGAGACGGTATTATGCTCAAAATTCTTGGAAACACTGCCTGAAATTGAAATTAGAAATGGTCTGATGGAAATGCTCAAGCACGGATTAATCGCTGATAAGAATCACTATGAGTCGGTGAAGAATTGCCTACACACAGATTTTATAATTGATTCTGCAATTATTCAAGATTCAATAAGCATCAAGCTACAACACACGGAAAAGGATTTCTTTGAAAACGGTATACGCAAAAGATTGAATTTTGGACATACTATCGGACACGCAATTGAGTCATATGCATTGTCTCAAAATAAACAAGTGCCCCACGGATTAGCTGTGGGAGTAGGTATGTTAGCAGAAGCTTTTTTGTCGCATAAGTACTGGTCTCTTACAGATGTAGAATTGCAGGATATAAGCTCAGTACTTGCTCCACTAATACACGAACTTCCTCCCTCATCACTAACAAGTGATGAATTAATCTCATTTATTGTTAAGGACAAAAAGAATAGAAACAATCAAGTCTATTTTAGCTTGCTCAACCATATTGGAAGTGCTCAAGAAAACATTCAAATAAATGCATCACAAATAGAAGAATCGCTAGACTTCCTGAAATCATTAAATGATAAGAATTAGTCACCCCAATAGCGTGCTAAGGGGCACTGTAAATTTGCCTCAATCCAAGAGTATTAGCAATAGGCTATTGATACTCAAGCATTTGTATTTCCCAAACTTGAATATCAATAAGCTATCAGATGCAAATGACACTCAATTGCTGAGAAGTATATTAGGAGATATGACATCTGAAATTGAAGTTGAAGACGCAGGTACTGTTATGCGCTTTCTCACTGCGACTTGTGCCTTAAGCGGTGAAGAGTACATTCTCAAGGGAAGTAAACGAATGCACCAGCGTCCAATTGGACAATTGGTAGATGCTTTAAGACTTTGGGGTGCTGAGATTGAATATTTAGAAAAAGAGGGATATGCACCTATTAAAGTAAATGGGACAAGCCTTAAAGGAACAATTCTGGATATGCGGAATGTAAAAAGCAGTCAGTTTATTTCAGCCTTATTAATGATAATGCCAGCAGTAGGCGAAGATGCGGGAATTAGAGTTGACCCTAAAATGCATTCTTGGTCCTTTGTTAAGCTCACTGTAGATCTTATGCGGATTCTGGGCATAGATGTGCACGTAGATAATAATGTATTGAAATGCTCAGGCTTGAGAAATAAGATAAGCAGTATAG
>CBDUMX010000109.1:0-7562 GCA_965368435.1 uncultured bacterium | reverse complement strand
ACAAATATTTCCAAGACTGCAAACCGTAATAAGACCATGAAATCATGGTTGAAAAGGCAAAAAGAATAATTGCTATTGTTAATACTATCGAAAAATGTGGTATTACTGAGTCGAAGGCCATTGAGGTTAAATCAACACCTCCCACAACCTGGCCGGATTCTGATAGTACTACATTTCCAGCACCATCGCCCCCGTAGGTAAATACATCCCCCATATTGAAGAAAATAATCACTAAGGCTGTCATTGTACATATAACCACAGTATCTATAAACGGCTCTAGCAAGGCAACTATTCCCTCACTAGCTGGATACTTCGTTTTTACCGCTGAATGTGCAATTGCTGCGCTCCCTGCTCCCGCTTCATTAGAAAAGGCAGCACGTTGAAATCCTATAATCAATACTCCAATTAAACCTCCTAGACCAGCCATAGGCGTGAATGCTCCGCTAAATATCATTTTAAATGCGGGTATGACAAAAGACAAATTCGCAAAAATGATAACCAAGCAGGCTAAGACATATATTCCAGCCATAAAAGGCACTATTTTCTCAGTAATATTTGCAATCCTTTTTATTCCACCTATAATCACTATGCCCACTAAGAATGCTAGTATTACACCAATTATTACTCCTGTTGCTCCCCCATCCAAGGCAAGAAGAGACTTTATTTGCTGTGTAGCTTGATTTGATTGAAATGCATTTCCTCCACCAAAAGAGGCGCCTACGCATAAAACCGCAAATAGCCCTCCCAATATCTTCCCTATAGTAGCTTGTCCATTTTCAGCAAGACCTTTTCTTAGATAGTACATCGGACCACCATACACGGTTCCTGACTCATCTACATCTCTATATTTCACTCCTAACGTACATTCAACAAATTTTGTCGACATTCCCAACAAACCGCATACTATCATCCAGAAAGTAGCTCCAGGACCGCCGACGGCAATGGCCACTGCCACACCTGCTATATTTCCAAGTCCTACAGTTCCAGAAACTGCCGTAGCAAGTGCCTGAAAATGACTCACTTCACCATCCCTGCTTTCATCTCCTATGGTATCTACTAGGTCGCCATCCACTACATTGAGGTCTGTTTTTTCAACCCCGTGTTTATCAACGCTATCATATTTACCTCTAACTACGTTTATAGCTAATGGAAACCTTCTAATATTTATAAATGAAAAATATATGGTAAAAAAAGCTGCACCTGATACCAGAAGTAAAACTACAAGCGGTATAGCAATGGAGTCACTAAAGCGAATGGTAGTTAGCACTAAACCTTCCCACTTATCTGCAATTGGTGCGAACCAATTATTAATTTTTTCATCAAGACCAACCTCCGATGCATTCGACGAAAGACTTAAAAGAGAAAGTAGTAGGAACATTAATTTACGAGTCATAGTACTATATAATTGCTATTCAGTGCAATATGTTTAAATCACTATGAATAAACAAATTTATTATCTAACACGCTTTGCTGAATGATAAGCGTGAGTAAACTCTTGCTTGCTTTCACTCCAAATTCCCTTTTTCTTTAGTGTATCAATCTTAACATAGCCATGAGCATGAATGATCTTGGAATTTGAAAGCGCTATTCCAACATGTGTTACTTTGGCATTCGATTCGAAAAACACGAGGTCGCCGGCAGAGATATCCTCAAATCTTAAAGGCTTGCCTTGTTTTTGCTGTTGATATGCATCTCTATCTAATGAGATATTTAGACATTTATATACAATTTGAGTCAATCCAGAGCAGTCAACCCCCGTAAACGATCGTCCTCCCCAAAGGTATGGAGCCCCTAAAAAACGCATGGCTAAATCCACAGGGTTTTTGATAAGTTCCTCTTCGTACGACTGTAAAGCTGGAACAACCTCGGAGCCCATAGAAGTTATAATTACTCGATTGTCGATTGGGTGAACGCTAAATAACTCTTGTTGAATATTTCTTTCAGCAGGCAATGGTTCTAGGCAAATACTCGCATCACTCAACCAGCCTTCATAGCCATCAAAATCCATTTTAATTTTATGCCAATCATCAATAGATTCAATAATGGTGTAAGTTTCACCATACAACAGTTGAGATATTACCTCTGCACCGCTTCGAGCTTCTTTGCGTATTGGAATTAGGGTAAGATGACAATATCCCTTGGTCATAATTGACTATAGATGCAATTTTTCTTTACGCGCTAAAAGAGTTTCTTCGGATTCTACGTGATCTGGATCAGGAACACAACAATCTACAGGACATACCGCAGCACATTGAGGCTCTTCATGAAAGCCTATACATTCAGTACATTTATCTGGAACTATATAGTAGACTTCATCAGAAATTGGACTGTGCTTATCTCCAGCATCAGTGACAGTACCATCATCTAAAGTATACGAACCCTTGATAGTGGTTCCATCAGAGATGGCCCATTCAGCACCAGCTTCATAAATGGCATTATTAGGGCATTCTGGCTCACAAGCGCCACAATTAATACATTCATCTGTTATGATAATTGCCATGGTGCAAAGAAAATCAAATCTTATTAGCTTAACAGCATTAATGTCATTTGGTTTTCACTTTTTATTGGGATGCGAGAAGTCGTATTTTCTCAGCATCAATATGTTTAGGGTAAGCCTTCAGTATTCTCTTTGCCCAATATTTGGTTTTTTCTGACTGTCTTAAAACTACCGACAAATTCAATTGCAATTCCCAAACCTTTAAATTCAAAGGCTCATAATGCAAAGCTAAAGTAGAATATTCCTTTGCTCGTTCTAACTCCCCCATTTTGATTGCCGATTCTGAAGCATAAGCATAAAGCATACCATGCATAGGAAATTGCTGAAGCATAGATTCACAAATCTCACTGGCTTTGCTGTAATCTCCCATCTTTAAATATAGACCAGCTAGTTTCAATCCAACATCTATTTCATCGGAATTCATCTTATAACTCAGATTGAAATAGTTCAAAGCTTTTTGAAACTGCTCTGTTTTGAGGTAGCATTCAGCTATCATATATGCAGTCCAATAGTCTAACTCAGCAATTTTAGATACGTAATTCAACGCCTGTTTATACTGCTCTTTCAAAAAATAGTACTTTAACCACAACTCAGGTATATTGTATTTCTGTAAAGCTTCATGTGCCTTTTCCAGGTATAATTGATTCTTATCAAACTTTTCCCAATACTCCAAGTATGCCTTAATTTGATTATATGAGCTTACTTCTGTACTGGTTACACTATAAAGTCCTATGAGTTTTTGAACTTCAGATTTTTGAGCGGAGCTTAAAGGTTTACTGATCTTGTGATCATGAACTTTTACATGAAGTATATCTGTAGTTCCTTGTGAAGGCATATGACAATCTACACAATCTCCGCCGTGTTTATTGGAAGACGTATAAACATCAAAAGAAAACTTCTCGGATTTATGACAGTCTAAACACTTAGCATTATAAATTTTATGGCTGGTCTCCGTAACACTTATATGTGGATTATGACAACTTATGCAGCTAAAATCTATCCCTTGAGACTTAGAATGTATAAAACACTCGCTCTTCTGAAATCTAGCGGAATGATTGGCCATATCAAAGCTTGATTCATGTCCAACATATTCTGGAAGATAAACATCAAAAACATCGCTCAAACGCATACCTGGTCTAAAGTCTGTGAACTTTTTGCCTTCTTTTAAGATATTGAGTCCTTGCAAATGGCATCGCTGACATAAATCTATTTGTAAATCGTCGGATAATTTTGCAGGATTTACAATTGTAAAATCAGTTTCTTGTTCAGTATTGACCCCTCTCCCTTGTTTTCTCAAATTGACATGTAACTCACCTGGTCCATGGCAGCGCTCACAATCAATGCCTCTTCCTATAGATTTAAAACGCTTGCTAGAATTTTCATGCATCTCAGGCATTGAATTGTGACAACTCATGCATTCAACGTCTATGACTCTGTTGAATCTAGAATTATTGCCTTTTTCAAAACCAGGTGGTAGATCCCATTTAGATTCTTGAGTATAAAATGTCAATGGCGCCTGATATACAAAGCCATTCAACTGATATAGATGAGAATTTGTATGCTGACCTGATCCAACTATATAGTCAATTTGAACATCCAATTCATGAATAGTATCTGAACCAGAGAGTATAAATTCTTTAATCCACAGACTGTCGCCCTTCCAATAAGGAAAATACCACATTTGATTGAAACTGTCGAATACCAAATGGTTCTTACCAAAGACCGCAGATGATTTTGCTTTTGATGCCCAATCAAAGGATTGAGCCATACCTGTATGTATAAAACTTGAGTGTTTATCTGTGTGGCACGAAGCACAAGTTGCCATCCCAACATACTTTACAGTATCATGATGATTTAGGTATTGCCCCTTTGATGTGTTGTTACAATCGCTTAAAATAGAAATGGTGCCTACCGCAAACAGTAAAAGCACCATCATTCTAATTTTATTTAATCTTACTTTTTTATATATCAGCTTATTGATTGCCACGCCATCATGCCTCCAATGAGGTTTCGAACATTTTTAAATCCTTGACGCTCCATAAATGCTTTTGCAGCACCACTTCTACCTCCTGATTTACAATGAACTATGATTTCCTTATCCATATATTCATCCAAATCATCTATAGCTGCTTGCAAATTACCAAGTGGAATTAGTTTAGCTCCTATATTGAACTCTTCGTACTCCCATGGTTCTCTTACATCTATTACTATTAACTCTTCGTTTTTGTCAAGTCTTTCTTTTAATTCTTCTACTGTAATATCTTGCATGCTTCAATAATTAGTGTGCAAAAATAATAAGTTTGGCACTTAATACTTTGTTACTGTAGTTACGTGCCTGTATGTAATACATGCCTGGCACCAAATCCTCAACATTCAATTCCTCAACACCACTAGCTTGAAGAACCGTTTTGCCATGTAAATCAACAATATTTATCTCTGCCAACTCTTGAGTAAATGATATTTTTCTTGTGGCTGGGTTTGGGTAAAAATTGAGTTGGCTGTTGTTTGAATGTACTTCATTTACATTAGCTACTATATCGCGTGTAGACCCAACATAAGGACGCATCATCAAAGTTCCATAAGGTAAATTAGCATTGCTCCATTCACCAAATAATTTGTAAAACAACTTATCACTGGTCTTATTGGGGTTGTCGATATTGCCACTGTTTCTGTCCCATCCTACATTCAAATTAAACATGCTTCTCTGATACCATCCAATATAAAAATCACCCGCAGGTAGCACTAAAGTCGTATCTAAATAGTGTATGCTAAATTTATTGATTTGATCCACGTATTGCGGACTAAAAAATTCCGATTCATAAAGCAAGACATCCGAACCTCCGCTACCAGGCTCTGCTATTGACTGCCATACTCTGAAGGTGAAGGTTTCTCGACTCACATCAAAAACAGACCTATTAAAATGGGTAGCTATAGCATATAGAGTGTCGGCTTTACTCAATGTAAACTTATAAGCTATTTCTCCTTCTATATTACTTGGATTGGTAAGATGATCAAATCCAAAGCCTTGTTCAGCAGTACCATCATCGTAGGCAAAATAATCATAGAATCTCTGTTGAAGAACAATACTGTCATTCGATTGCTCCTTATTCAACGCACCCGATACTCTTATTCTAATTTCTCTATCTATTACCACTGGCAGAGGACCGTTCAATGAAGAGTAAAAATTATATGCATTTAATCTTCTTCGTGTACTTCCAAAAGCCGGTAAGTTAGCAGAATTGGTTGCGAAATTTGTATTAACCAAGATATTGGAACCAAAGCGCTCAGTATGTTTAGCTTCAATAACATATAAAGAGTTGTGCAGGTTTGATATTTTGAAGTTCACTGAATCAGCGGATTCCGCTGCAGGATTGATGATAAAATGACTGTAAGGCATTTCATAGTAATTCTTGAGTAATGGGGTCGGCGTAGTTTGAATAGCATAATCCGCAAACGATGTAGAATCTCTTCTTCTTTCTGTATTTATATAAACATAGTCTAAATGCCAATGATTGGCATTGCCCACTTGCCTGCTATAAGTGGTAAACATGAATTGAAAGCCCGAGTGCAAATAGCCCGTGTCTTTTATCGGTATCATCACTTGTTCAAAAGGCGAGGAAGCAGAACTTCCTCCTTTGCTCCAAACTTGTATCCAGCTATTAAACTTTGTTTTGAAAAACAATCGGATACTGTCTTGTGATTTTAAATGATAACCATAGCCATTAGCTTGAATGAAAAAACTCAAATAAATTGAATCCGCAGGAGTATATGGTATGCCAGCAGAATCTTTCAGATTTATTGCTTGAGAAATAAGGCTATCACCGGGTCCGCTAATGTTTTTATTAATAGTTCCACCATTATAAGGGACACCTTTAGCATCTAAAACATCAAAAGTTGCTACGCCTAGGGTTGGTGGAAGAACTGGAAAGTGATTGTTGATATATACTTGATTATTAAGCCATTTACTGGAATCTGGATAGATAGATGAAATGGTAAAATCATCAAAAAACGGCAAACTCAGTGTGTCTTTAACTCCCCATTTATTCAAATGCTTACTATTCCCCCATTCATAATTTGGATGTGCTTCAAGAAAGCGTTCTATGCTAATATTTCTTTCTAAGGGTGTTGTGATAACTTGAGCCCCAGAATAGAGCGAGAAGAAAAGTAGTATTAGTACTAGCGTTTGTTTCATTCGGTCTTCAAATTAACGAACTTCAGTAAGATAAAGTATCATTTTATGGTAATTGAATAGTTTGGCAAATCAGTATAATTTTAGAACAGTTCAACTACACCTTCATCACCTTCACCTGCCGGGGCCATTGATGTACTATCAGAACTATTTCTTGGAACTCCAATTACTAGATCAATAATAGAGTTGCGCTCGATGAGAGAACCAGCTTTTAAGTTTACCGAGTCTCCGTGAACATATTGACCTATTACTGGCTCATCCGCACGTGATTTTACAAAGTCACTTGGTCTTTCAATCACCCTACCCAGTCTTAAGCCTTGTCGAGATAACATATTCTTAGCTTGACTTAAAGACGTTCTTCCTACTAAATCTGGAATTTCCACCATTGGTATTGCATCAGAATTTATAACTAGATATACTCTGCGTCCGTGTTTTACTTTTAATCCGCTTGCAGGATTTTGATTAATTACTTCAAGCTTTCTAGCCCCATCTTTATACACCGTATCCACAACTTCAGCTCGTAAGCCAGCATCTTCTAACTTTTGAATAGCTTCACCGCTCAATTTACCTTCTATATGAGGAATTACAACAAGTGTATCATTGTGATTTGTATACCATTTTAAGATTAACAGTGCTAGTAGAATAAGCGCTACGACAACCGCTGCCATTAAGCCGAGATGTTTTAAAATTCGTTTCATGAGGCTTTTATTTGAGTTGTTCTTTGAACTCCAAATTGCAATATACTATCAATAAATTGGTCGGGTTTATAATTATTAATGGCCGCTTGATGATAGATGCAAGTGGCTGGAGTCATGCCCGGTAATGAATTTATTTCAATGATGATTACATCTACTTTATTATTGGCATAAATCCGTA
>CBDUMX010000108.1:0-7580 GCA_965368435.1 uncultured bacterium | reverse complement strand
TTGAAACACTGCGTAGGAATAATAGCCCACAAAGCAAAACCACAGCTGAAATACTTGGTAAAAGACTTAATTGATAGAGGCTTTGAACCTCTGGTTCATGCTGATCTAAAATCAAGAAAAGCAATTATTAGTGAATTAGGAGAATACTCCAATTATATCTTAAAAACCTCTGTAGCAGTAAGCAGAGCTCATATTTCTATAGTAGAAGCATCCTTATTGTTGATGCAAGAAAGTTTAAAACTTGATTATGACTACTTTCATTTAATCTCAGGAGAAGATTTATTGATAAAATCAGAGAATGAACTAACTGAAATATTTGAAGATAAGGAAGCAAATTATATCAATGCTTTTAAACTACCTCTATCAAACACTAAGCAAAAAAACACTGGATACTTCAAACAATATACTGTATTTAAGGACCAGATTCCCACAGAAAACTACTTGCACTATTCCCTTAAGAATGGAACAGCCCTTGTTACCCATTACCAATTTCCCAACAGTGTATTGATGAAACAACTCAATAAATATTTTGGGAAATATAGATCATACTGGAAACTCTATCATTTCCTTGCTAAGAGGAATGTACCAGACATAACTTTCTATATTGGTAGTGCTTGGTTCTCGGTAAAAAAGAGCTTAATTGAGTATTTTGTTGAAGAATCAAATCAGAATAGAAAATTCCTATTATTTTTCAGACGAGTTGCCTATCCTGATGAAATATATTTCCAAACCCTTGCAATGAATTCTGCTCATAAATCTAAGGTGGTAAATTCAGATCTGCGGTATATAGATTGGAATAAAACAGTGAATGATGGTCCCAGTATTTTGAATTTGAGCCATTGGGATAATATTTCAAAGTCAAATGGAATCTTTGCGCGCAAATGGGAATTAAAAGACAAAATAGAATTAGAAGAAATTAAGAGAATGAGAGATGCTAAGTGATAATCAAATAAATGACATTTATGCTCTGCTGAAGAAAGTAGGGAATTTTCAAAGTAGCGAACACCGGAGTTTTGCCATTAATGAAATAGAAGAAAAAAGTCTAAATCAATTAGTTAGCTATGTGGATGTAGAGAGCGAAAAAATGCTGGTTGAAGGGCTGCGCGACATTACTCCAACAGCTGGATTTATTGCTGAAGAAAATACAGTCGAAAATCAGGAGAGTGATTTACAGTGGATAGTTGACCCTCTCGATGGAACTACAAATTTCTTATTCCATCATCAACAATACGCCATATCTATTGCCTTACAACATCAGGAGCAAACGGTATTTGGCTGCGTTTACATTCCGTTCATGAATGAAATTTATATGGCCAATCCGCAGGGTGCTTTTCTCAATATACACCCAATGTATATGAATGAAAGATACCCATTAAAAAACAGTTTGATAGCTACTGGTTTCCCTTACTATGATTTTAAAGAACTAGATCAATATTTAGATATTTTAAAAGTACTCATGCGAGAAACTAAAGGCTTGAGAAGAATGGGAAGTGCTGCTATTGATTTAGCATACACCGCAGAGGGCAAATTCAATGGTTTCTTTGAACTCAATTTGAGCCCATGGGATGTGGCTGCAGGTGCTTATATTGTTAAACAAGCAGGTGGAATGGTGATTGATTTTAATGGAGGAGAAAATTATGTATTTGGAAGAAGTATTATTGCGGGAAACAAGCATATTGTTCCTGAAATATATAAAATTATTAAAGCTTGCATGAATCGCAATTAAATGGACACTATCAAGTATTATATATTCGGCCTTTTATTATTTCTTAGCTGCTCCTTAAAGGCACAGAATATTGATTATCATTTTGCCTCTCCCAAGGTCTATCACTGCGATAGCATTTACATTGAAAAAGGTGAATTTCACTTCAGTTTCAACCAAGCATTTACTGCTGTTTTAATAAGCACAATTGGCACTGAACACACCACTTCATTTATATATTCAACTCAAGATACTATAGCTTTAGATATAAGCCCATACGATATATCCAATGTACATCCTTCTGGCTTTGCTGTATTTCAAAAACCACTCACGCATTTCTCTATATCAGTGGCACATTCAGCAAACTATAAGATTGAATTGTTTTATGCTGAAGAGTATAATGCTACAGCAACGCGACACTTAAACAAGCTAGAGGATTGTGTTAAACCAGACCTAATTGAGCGTGATGAATGGCGTGATGGCTTAGCAGATCCAGCTCCAGGCAGAACAGCTACAGACGTAAAACACTGTATAATCCACCATGCTGCTAGCAGTAATTCCAATACAGATTATACCGCAGTTGTTAGAAATATCTATTTACTCCATACTCAGAGCAATGGCTGGGATGACATTGGATATAACTTTCTTGTTGCTCCTGATGGTACTGTATATGCTGGAAGAGATCCACTTGGAGTTGACGATGAAGACAATATTCAAGGGGCTCATTTTTGTTCGAAAAATTCAGGAACCATGGGCGTTTGCCTACTTGGCAACTATGAAGACTTGGCACCCTCAGACAGCATGATTGAATCTCTTATTTCCCTATTGAGTTGGAAGCTGCATAAAGAAAATTTATCTGCCTATGATGAATTTAATCACCCAGATATGAACTCTGATGCTTTAGGAAGCATAGCATTACATCGAAATGGCTGTGCTACGCAATGCCCTGGAGATTCAGTTGCTCTATTATTAGATTTTATCAAAACCTCTGTGGCAGCACAGCTATCAGATTGCAGCACTGCCTTAGTTCAAATGGTACAGAATGATAAATTTGGAGTCTTTCCTAACCCCAGCACTGGTCTTATTACTGTATCTGGACTTAAAAACACTGTTAAATTTAGCTTGATTGATGCCTACGGCAAACTGATTAATACAGGCAGTCTATCTCCTGAAAATAATAATATTGAGCTCTCTAACAATGGCATTTATAGCTTAATCATTTTTAATGATGGAGAAACCATTCACACTAAGCTGGTTATAATAAGCAAATAGTAGTTTGGCTGTGCCTAGTATTTAGCTACTTTTGCAGACCTTTTTGATATGTGGGAAAAGCTAGCTGGATCTATCCTCAGAAATAGGCGAACTCTTATAGGGCTCTTAATTCTTATTACCATATTAATGGTCTATAAGGCAACGCAAGTTGAACTTGCATATGATAACCCTAAATTCATACCTGACGACGATCCTGATTACATAGCTTATAACGAATTTAAAAAGCTTTTTGGCGATGACGGCAGTGTTATGGTCGTTGGAATCAAATCCGATCAACTTAATAAACTAGATTTTTTCAATGAGTGGTATGATTTAACCTATGAATTGGAAAAGACACAAGGAATTAAAAGAATTCTCTCCATTAGCAACATCAAAAATGTTGTAAAGACAACCTCCCTAGCAACTTTTGAAGAAGACACTTTTGAAACGGTAGTCTTTGCTGATGAGCTGTTTATTAAACAAAAACCCAAGACACAAGCCGAACTAGATTCAGTACTTGAAGGTATTAGAAACCTGAAGTTTTATGAAGGTCTGCTGTTCAAAGACAGTAATAATTTCACTTTGCTCGCAATTACCTTAGAAAAGTCTATACTCGACACTAAAAAGCGAATCAGCTTCGTACAGAAACTAAAAACAAAGATTAATAATGTGTGTAAACCTTACGGAGTTGAAACACATTTCTCTGGTTTACCATATATACGGACAGAAATGTCTATGAAAGTTCAAGAAGAATTGCTGAAGTTCACCTTGGTCTCAATACTTATTACTTCACTAATTCTATGGTTCTTCTTTAGGAGCTTCCCTACCCTTTTCCTATCACTCTGTGTGGTCCTAGTTGGTGTAGCTTGGTGCTTAGGCATACTAGTGCTTCTCGGCTTTAAAGTAACCATGTTTGTGGCTCTATTACCACCATTGATAGTTGTTATTGGAATAGCCAACTGTATTTACCTCCTAAATAAATACCACGAAGAATACAAAAGTCATCAGAATAAAATTAAAGCCTTACAGCGTGTTATTGCAAAAGTTGGCCTCGCAGTATTCTTCACCAACCTAACAACCGCAGTGGGTTTTGGAGTATTTATTCTAACCGGAAGTAAAGTCTTACAGGAATTTGGATTAGTGGCTTTCCTGAGTTTAATGGCTGTTTTTCTTATTTCAGTTATTCTTATACCAGTACTTTTTAGCTTCTTACCAGCACCCAAACGCAAACATGTAAAACATTTAGATTATAAGTTTCTCAACAAGCTAATTGATACTATTTCCACATTAGTTCTTGAAAAACGTAAACTAATTTACTATACCACTATCGGCCTTGTTGTTTTATCAATAATTGGGATGACCTTGGTTAAAAACGTAGGGTATATGTTGGATGATATTTCCGAAAAAGAACCTATGTATAAAGACCTCAAGTTCTTTGAAGAAAACATAAGTGGAGTAATGCCATTTGAACTTGTAATCGATACTAAAAAAGAGCAAGGCATACAAACGGTACAAACACTGCTAAATATTGACTTTCTTGAACGCCGACTTGCATCATATCCGGAGTTCTCCAAGCCAGTGTCTATAGCGCAAATGATGAAGTTTCTCAATCAAGCGTATTATGAAGGTGATGTTAGACGATACAGACCACCGAGTTTAATAGATCTAAGTAATATTACAAGCGCTATACCACAAGAAGCTAATAGCGAAATGATTAAAAGTCTTGTTGATTCCACCAATTCCAAGGCAAGAATAAGTGTTCAAATGGCTGATGTCGGTTCTGTCCGCATTAAAGAACTGCGCGAAGAGGTGTATCTAATAGCCGATTCTATTTTTAATTACAATCGCTCTACAGAAGAAAAATTCACGGATTCTGTACTGTATGTCGAGTTGTGGGATTCAGCAGAAAATTTATATGATACCACCTATTATTCATATACCGAAACGACCTACACTCCAGTAGATAGCGCCAATAGAACTGACATTGATATTACGGGTACTAGTGTTATATTCTTGAAAGGAAATGATTATCTAATCTCAAACCTATTGGTAAGCCTTCTAGTTGCATTTATTATCATATCACTTTTGATGGCTGGAATATTTACTTCCGGCAGAATGATACTTATTTCTTTAATCCCCAATACTATCCCACTGCTGTTTACAGCTGGAATCATGGGTTTCAGCGGGGTAAGCTTTAAGCCTAGTACTGTTCTTGTATTTAGTGTTGCATTCGGTATAGCTGTGGATTTCAGTATTCATTTCTTAACTAAATACAAATTAGAACTCAAGCACACCAAAAACATCAGCACAGCAGTTAAACGAGTTCAAAAAGAAATTAGCACCAGTATGATCTATACTGCTGTAATTCTATTTTTTGGTTTTATCATATTTGTTGGTTCTAGCGTAGGAGGTACAATTGCTTTAGGGCTGTTTACAGCTATTACTTTACTTGTGGCTCTCCTTTCTAACTTACTTTTATTACCGAGTTTATTAATTTCTTACGATATTGCCAAAAGCAATAAGAATAAGCCCCTTATTGAAATTACGGATATTTAGATGAGTCAATCAGAAAGTAAAACACCAAGAGACGTTGGTGTCTGGTTAAAGGATTATGGTGATGAGTTAATGTCATGGGCCTATTACAAGACATCCAATAAAGAAATTGCAGAAGATCTTGTTCAAGATACATTCTTGTCTGCGCATAATTCTATCAATAGTTTTAAAGAGAAAAGCAATCCTAAAACCTGGCTATTCACCATCTTAAATAACAAGATCATTGATTACTATAGATCCGCTATTCACAAAAGAAATTTTAATGAAACTCAATTGAGCAATGAGGACAGTGAATTCAGCATTTTTGATCAGAACGACATGTGGAAGAGTTCTAGTGTTTCCAATTGGGATGATGAACCACATTTGCTCGACAGACCTGAATTTCTCAAAGTTCTTGAATCCTGCCTCGACAAATTACCAGAAAAATATAAGGCAGTGACCTTAGCAAAATATTTCCACCATAAAAAAGGGAAGTTGATATGTCAGGAGTTAGATATAAGTCCGTCTAACTTATGGCAAATAGTTCATCGATCTAAGCTTCAGCTTAAATCTTGTCTAGATGTTAATTGGAAAAGCAATGAATAAACTCATGGACAAAATGATGGTCTCATGTAAAAAAGCAAGTGAGCTCACCGAAAAGCACTCTGTTTCTCCATTGACTTTGGTAGAGAGAGCCAAACTCAAGATGCATTTACGTATGTGTGGTATTTGCAAATGCTATCAGCACCAGAGTAAACTTATTGATTCTGCTTTGGCTCAAATAGTAAAAATGAAAGAGTCGCGCAGTATTAATTTGAGTGAAGAAAAGAAAAATGAAATTTTAAAGGCTTTAAATTCAAGCCATTAGAACCAATCTAATCTGCAATCAACAATGGAGCGGCTTGATAATTTGAGGCTTCCTCCGAAAAACTACTCCAATAAGAACCAATTATTTTAGTACTGCAGGATAAGACAAGTAAATCAACCAAAGCGTATTTAATGGCATTTGACTTTCTTCTGTCTAAAGGAACATCAAAATACCAAAACTTGTTGGGATAACTTGCTGTAAGAGTTTTAGCATCAATAGGTGAATCTGTGCTCAAATAAAAGATCATGTGCGGGTCTATTTCGAGCTCTTCATCTATATGCTGATAAAACTTGTTCAAACTGCTGGTCTCAGTTGAAGCAACATTATCCCCCCTCCTAATATGCACGCCAATGAAACTGCGTCCAATTTGCTTTAATCGGTCATTTACTTGCGCCTGTATAGGGTTAACAGCCTTTATAAATGCGATATAAGTCGGATCAGCGTAAAATCTCTCACAAGTATCAATAAACACCGAATCAAAAGATTTAATCAATTTTAAAAAATCACTTTTTAGCGTTTTAATCTGACGTATCTCCAGGTCCGTAAGTATACATTCATGTTCATGGCTAATTTTTTGTAACATCCTTTTCCTGCGATTAATGGCAAAACGATTAAAGCTGTGCACATAATCTAACTCTTTTACATTCAATCCTTTAATAGGCGAAAAAAGCTCTGAAAAGGAACAATTTAAAGCTTTGTTGGATATCCAAATCAGACTAATATCTGTTTTTAGTTGCTGCTGAAGCGCAATACATGAACCCAAAACTCTCATTCGGTTTCCTAAACCTCCGTTAAGCTTAACAGTGATTTTCATTGAAATACAATATTAATGGCTTTAAATTCTAATTGTGCACTTTCTTGTCAGGACCAATTTTCGTACCTTTGCCAACTTCTAAAAATAAGCCTCTATGCAAATGGCAGAGCCAAATAAATACAAACAGTACAAACAATTAGATCTTCCAGCAACGGAAAAAGAAATACTTGCCATTTGGAAAACTGAGAACACTTTTAAAAAAAGCGTTGAACAACGCGATCAGGCCAAAAGCTATGTCTTCTACGAAGGTCCCCCATCTGCAAATGGAATGCCTGGGATTCACCACGTTATAAGTAGAGCAATCAAAGATATTTTTTGCAGATACAAAACCCTGAGGGGATTTAAGGTAGAACGAAAAGCGGGCTGGGATACACATGGCCTCCCTATAGAATTGCAAGTTGAGAAATCTTTAG
>CBDUMX010000107.1:0-7638 GCA_965368435.1 uncultured bacterium | reverse complement strand
TTTTAAAAATTTTCATCTTCACAAAGATAAAAAAAAGCCGTTAGTCTATTAAACCAACGGCTGTAAAACACAGATTATTGCTCTTCTGTACCTTATTTATTCGCAACAATATTTACATCAAAAGAGATTTCGTCTTTGATTAAATCGTCACCTAAATCTTGAAAGAATGATCCACTATTATAGCGAACATCCCAATCAGCTCTGTTAATAGAGAATTTTGAACTTGCCTTGATTCCGTTTTCTGTTTGCTCTAGGGTATAAGGAGCAGTAACAGATTTTGTAATGCCTTTGATGGTCAAGTTAGCCGTAACATTAGATGAGTCTGCAGCCGTGATTTCGAACTTAGCTGTTGGAAACGAGTCTACATTAAAGAAATCTGGAGATTTTAAATGTCCAACTAGCTTTGTTTGCTTAGCTTCATCCATAACACTCTCTATTTCAGTTATTGTATTCATGTCGATTGTGAAATTACCTGAAACAATTTTGTTATCCATCACATTTAAAGTTCCGCTTTGTAGGCTTACTAATCCTTTGTGACTCCAACCTGTTATCTTTTCTCCAAACCATTGTACAGTGCTGGCATCAGTAGATACTGTATAAGCTACACTTTCTGAAGAAGCTTCTGCTACTTCTTGTTCTTCACCGGCATTGGATGAACTCTGATTACAAGCCATGAAAATCGCTGCGATTCCCACCATTAAAAATACTTTTTTCATTTTTGTTTGTGTTATTGTTTGTTAATAGATGTATAAACAGCTAAATTAATCTTTTGTTTTAGCATTTAGGAATATTTTTTGTGGGTGATAGTATAATTTGCGACACTTTATGCGAAAACTCCTTTTTACTGCATCATTGTTTTTCTATTTATGCGGATTCTCAGCCGAAATAAAAATTTTAGACCAAGATTTATTTCCAATTGCAGATGTTGAAGTTACAACAGCAAAACAACTTATAGGCAGCAGTAATTCTGAAGGAATTGTTCAATTGCCAGAAGGCGAGTATGACAGAGAACTTTTTGTTTTTATCCATCCTGCGTATCATACGAGCACTATGTATTATGAAGAATTGCTTGAGAACAACTTCGTAGTCACGCTCTATGCTCGAACCGGCAATATTCAACCCATATATGTAACACCAGGTAGGGTAGAGCGTTTGAGAAATGACATTGCCATTTCGGTTGATATTCTAGATAGAAATACCATTGATCTTTTTCAACCTCAATCCGCAGCTGATCTTTTGGGCATAGGTAACAAAGTCTATATTCAAAAAAGCCAAATGGGTGGCGGGAGTCCGATGATAAGAGGATTTGCCACCAATAGAATTTTATTAGTAGTTGACGATGTTCGCATGAATACTGCAATATTCAGGAGTGGCAATGTACATAATGTTATTTCCATAGATCCATTTACTATTCAAGAAACTGAAGTAATATTTGGTCCAGGTAGTCAATTTTACGGCAGTGATGCCATTGGAGGAGTGCTCAGTTTTACGACCAAAGAAATCAATTTGAGTAAAAGTGATACTTCATACTTTCTAGGAAATGCTACGGCGAGAATTTCTACTGTAAACAATGAACGCAGCGTGCATGCTGATTTTAATGCTGCTAATCGTCATTGGGGTTCATTTACAAGCATCACTGTGAGTCAGTTTGGCAATTTACAAATGGGTAATAGAGGTCCAGAATTCTACACTAGGCCGGATGTTGCAATCAAAACTACCCGCGGAGATTCTATCGTGCAAAACCCAAATCCCAACATACAATACAATACGGCTTACAGCCAGATTAGTGCCATCCAAAAAATAAAATTCAAACCCAATAAGGAATGGGATTTCACCTATGGCCTATATTATTCTAATATCCCGGTGAACCCGCGCTATGATAGATTGCTTCAGCGCAGCAACAACGACACATTGAGGTATGGAAGCTGGAACTACGGTCCACAGATCTGGATCATGAACAGTTTACATGTTGTACATCAATCTGCTTATAAACTATTCGACTTAATTAAATTAACAGCCGCACATCAGTACAATGTTGAAAGCAGAGAAGACAGAGCCCTCTACAGCGATGTAGAGAGAAAACGCAAAGAAACAGTGAATGCACTGAGTTCCACTCTTGATTTTGAAAAGCGATTGAAAAGCAGAATTAGATTGAATTACGGATTGGAATACATCTATAACTTAATAGGGTCAACAGGAGAGTTAAGCAGTTTAAGTCAAAATGAAGTTAGACCAACGAGCTCAAGATATCCAGACGGCTCTGAATGGCAATCCGCTGGCGCATATATCAACGCATTTAAAAGATTTAACTCCTGGTACAAACTAGAAGCGGGCTTGCGCTATAATTGGTTTTTTATACAAGGTCAATTAGATACAAGCTTTTTTCCATTTCCTGTACAAGACATTTCAAATCAAAACAATGGAACTACATTCTCTGTGGCTCAACTCTTTCAATTATCGAAATGGAAACTTGGGCTAACCGCTTCTACCGCTTATAGAGCTCCAAACATTGATGATGTATCAAAGGTATTCGACAGTAATCCAGGAACAGTTGTCATCCCCAACACTGATCTACAGGCTGAATATGCCTATAATGGAGAGTTGACAATTGAGTCGCCTTTAAGCAAAAAATTAAAATTCTTTAGCGCTTTGTTTTATACTTATCTCGACAAAGCAATAATTAAATCGGCATCACAATTAAATGGATTAGACAGCATATATTACGACGGATCTCTTAGCCAAGTTGAACAACTCAGCAATACGGACTATGCTGAAGTTTATGGCGTGCAGCTCTCGCTGGAATACGCCATCGACTCTCAGTGGACCATAAGCAGCGCTTACACAATGTTGCAGAGTGATTCTAAGAATGGAGAACCTATTAGACATATAACACCAAACTTTGGAGGTTCGCATTTAAGGTATCATCACGATAAAATTAGTGTTGACTTGGGAGTTGAATACCAGGCAGAATTTTCCAATGATAAGTTCACTAATTCCGAATTGGGCGATGCATTCTTATATCTGAAAGACGAAAATGGATTGCCGTATAGTCCAGCCTGGTACACCATAAATATCAAAGGTATTTACCATATGCGAGAAAGTCTTGTACTAAGTGCAGCACTTGAAAATATATTGGATAAACGCTACCGCTCCTATGGTTCAGGCATTACTGCACCTGGTCGGAACTTCAGTTTATCTGTGAGCGCTAGCTTCTAATAAAAAAAGCGACCTAAGTCGCTTTTAATAGTTATTTATCCTTTCTTTTAGTGTTAGGTGGTTTCGCTATGCTATCGCGCATATCAGTATCGGATTGTATGTTTTTCATTCTATAGTAATCCATAATACCGAGATTTCCACTTCTAAACGCTTCTGCCATAGCCATTGGAACTTCAGCCTCAGCCAAGATTACTTTAGCGCGAGCATCTTGAGCCTTTGCCTTCATCTCTTGTTCTTCAGCCACAGCCATAGCACGGCGTTCTTCAGCTTTCGCATTTGCAACTTTTAAATCAGCTTCCGCCTGATCTGTTTGAAGCTCAGCACCAATGTTTTTCCCGATGTCAATATCTGCGATATCGATCGACAGAATTTCAAATGCCGTACCTGCATCTAGGCCTTTGGCTAAAACTGTTTTAGATATTCTGTCTGGATTTTCCAAAACTTCTTTGTGATTATGAGCCGAACCAATGGTTGTCACTATACCTTCACCCACACGGGCTAAGATGGTTTCTTCTCCAGCTCCACCCACCAATTGTCGGATGTTTGCTCTTACAGTTACTCTTGCTTTAGCTATTAGTTGTATACCGTCCTTTGCAACGGCGGCAACAGGTGGGGTATTAATCACTCGTGGATTTACTGATAATTGAACAGCATCAAAAACATCTCGTCCCGCTAAATCAATAGCCGCAGCCATATTAAAGCTAAGAGGAATGTTTGCTTTATCTGCAGATATCAATGCCTTGATTACAGTATTTACGTTTCCCCCTGCCATAAAATGAGTTTCCATTTCATTGGCAGTGACTTGAAGCCCTGCTTTAGTGGCATTTATTAATGCATTTACAATTACTGCTGGTGGAACTTTCCTAATACGCATTAGCACTAACTGCAGTATTCCTACCTTAACACCAGAAACCACTGCTGTAAACCAGAGATTTAGAGGAATAAAGTATAAGAAAATAAAGAGGAGAATTATGGCACCAACTATCAGTGCAACTAAAATTAATGGACTCATATGTTTTTTGTTTTAGGTTTTACAAATATTGTATTAGATGAAACATTACTAACTACCACCGCCTGATGGGCATCGATAAAGCTGCCATCAGATTGAACTTCAAATTTCCCTGAATCGAACAGCACCATACCAGAAGGTCTTAATGCACTTAGCGTTTTTCCTTCTGCTCCTGCTTCAATATTGTGATTAATGTTTACACTAGCCTTTCCAGTTATCTGATCTTTTGATGCGATTTTTCTCCAAAAACCAGACCTCAGAGCTGCTACAAAGAAAATACCAAGTAAGACCGCAACACTTACCAATGATGTAGTTCCAGCTGTGTTTCCATATTCTTGGTAGATTACATAAATACCAATACTAATGAAAATCAGTCCAACTAAACCAATGATAAATCCAGGAGTAACTAGAAGTTCAACTCCAATCAGGATAAAGCCAATTGCAAACAATGCTATGATAAGAGCAAGTGTCATCTGTCGGCTAAATTAATTAAAAATCGATTAGAAAAAACGCAATTATTCAAAAGCGGGAATAAATGCGATAAAAAGCATCAAATTAGTTTGCCTCAGCATATGCTTCCATAGGAAGACATGCACACACCAAGTTTCTGTCGCCATAGGTATTATCTACCCTAGCTACACTCGGCCAAAACTTCTGATTTTTCACATATGGCAATGGATAAGCGGCTTTCTCTCTGCTGTATGGCTTATCCCACTGATCTGAAATAAGAGAAGCTGCAGTATGCGGTGCATTCTTCAATACATTATTCTCTTTATCAACTTCACCTCTTTCTATTTCTGCAATTTCATTGCGTATAGCCAAAAGTGCGTCGCAGAATCTATCCATCTCATCTTTACTCTCACTTTCAGTAGGCTCTATCATGAGGGTACCTGCTACAGGGAAACTCACTGTAGGAGCATGGAATCCATAATCCATCAATCGCTTAGCTATATCCTCAACTTGAACATTAGCTGTGGCCTTTAATGGTCTTGGATCTATAATCATTTCGTGCGCAACTGTACCGTTGACTCCAGCATATAATAGCTGATAGCCTTCAGACAATCTGTGTCTCATATAATTCGCATTGAGAATAGCTATGGCTGTAGCTTCTTTCAAGCCTTTGTATCCCATCATTTTAATGTAGGCATAGCTAATCAGAAGAATACTCGCACTGCCAAATGGAGCAGCGGAAACTGCTCTCATCGATTTATTGCCACCTATTTCCACAACAGCATGCCCTGGCAAGTAAGGCGTAAGATGTTCTGCAACACCTATAGGGCCCATACCTGGACCACCACCACCATGAGGAATACAAAATGTTTTATGCAAGTTTAGGTGACAAACGTCAGCTCCAATATTAGCCGGATTTGTATAACCAACTTGAGCATTCATATTAGCTCCGTCCATATAAACCTGACCTCCATTATCGTGAATTATTCTTGTCACCTCTTTAATAGTTTCTTCATATACTCCATTGGTAGAAGGATAAGTTACCATTAAGCAAGCTAAATTCTCTTTATGAGCTTCGGCCTTCTCTTTTAAATCTACCAAGTCTATATATCCATTCTCTAGGCACTTCACAACAACCACCTGCATACCTGCCATAACAGCACTTGCTGGGTTGGTTCCATGCGCAGATTCAGGAATAATGGCTATCGTTCGCTGAGTTTCTCCGCGATCTTTAAAGTACTCACGTATAACCATCAATCCTGCATATTCACCTTGGGCTCCGGCATTAGGTTGAAGGCTTACCGAGTGGAAACCAGTAATTTCTGCTAAATCACTAGCCAAATCTTCAATTATTTCAAGATAGCCTGCAGCCTGATCTTTGGGAGCAAATGGATGCATAGCGCCAAATTCACTCCATGTAACTGGTATCATTTCTGCGGTTGCATTGAGTTTCATAGTACAACTGCCTAATGCTATCATAGAATGTGTAAGCGACAAATCTTTGTTTTCCAAAGATTTTAGGTATCTAAGCATTTCATGCTCTGTGTGATGTGTGTTGAAGACAGGATGGGTTAAGTAAGCACTTGTTCTATCAAATTTGCTATCCCAACTTTTATTAGCATCGCGAATAAACAATGCCGCTGAATCTTCATGCGCTTTAAATACTTCTATAATGCTTTCAACATCCGCCATTTCTGTAGTTTCATCAAGGCTGATACCAATACCGGCATCGGAATATCTAAAGTTAATCTGTTTGTCCTCAGCAATTTTTCTAATTAATGCTTGACTTGAAGGATCTACATCTACGGTTATGGTATCAAAATAGAATTCGTTCTTTCTTTGGAAGCCAATGGCTGTTAAATTATTAGCCAGTATAGAGGTTAATTCATTCACACGCTCTGCAATAGCTCTAAGTCTTTTAGGCCCGTGGTAACAGGCATACATACCAGCCATTATCGCCAGCAGTACTTGAGAAGTACAAATATTTGATGTTGCTTTATCTCTTTTAATGTGTTGTTCACGAGTTTGCAAAGCCATTCTATACGCCGGATTACCGTTTGCATCTATAGATGCCCCAATAATTCTGCCAGGTATTCTTCTTTTGTGATCTTCCTTAGTTGCCATAAATGCGGCATGTGGACCACCATAACCCATAGGTATACCAAATCGTTGTGTACTTCCAACCACCACTTCAGCTCCCCATTCTCCTGGAGGTTTGAGTAAACAAAGTGCAAGTATATCTGCAGCTACCGCAACTTTTACGCCTGCACTCTCGCACTGCTCTGCCAATTGAGTATAGTCTTCTATGCCTCCTTGTTCATTGGGATATTGCAGCATAATACCGAAATATGATTCATCAGCGCTAAAGTTCATAGCATCGCCAATAACTATTTCAATTCCCAATGGTTCAGCTCGAGTATAAAGTATGTCAACCGTCTGAGGGAATACTTTGTCTGACACAAAGTATTTATCTCCTTGACTTTTCTTTTTTGCATTGTGCAGCATAGCCATTGCTTCAGCTGCAGCAGTTCCTTCATCTAACAAACTCGCATTTGCAATTTCTAGACCAGTAAGGTCAATAACCATAGTCTGAAAATTCAGCAATGCTTCTAAGCGACCTTGAGCAATTTCAGCTTGATATGGAGTGTATTGAGTATACCATCCTGGATTTTCAAGTATATTTCGCAGTATTACATTAGGGGTATAATTGCTGTAATAGCCCATACCAATGTAATTTTTAAAGAGTTTGTTTTTAGCCGCTTTCTTTTTGAGGCCTCTTAAAAATTCAACTTCAGACTGTGCTGCTTGAAGGTTTAAGTCTCCAGAAAGTCTAATCTCTTTAGGTATAGTTTTGTCTATCAACTCATCTACTGATGACAATCCCAATACATTTAACATTTCGTTTAACTCTTCCTGACTTAAACCATTATGTCGTTCTGCAAATCTTTCTTTATACATTTATC
>CBDUMX010000106.1:0-7638 GCA_965368435.1 uncultured bacterium | reverse complement strand
CACTATTTTTTGATAAGTCCTCTGCTTTACCTTTAGTTATGTAATCGCTAAAGTTAAATAAAGCCACTTGGTCCAGTACGTCTATACCATTGACAATGCCGTTTAATTCAACTGAACCGCCAATATATGAAGTTGGGGATGAGACTTGTGGAGTTACACCCTTTACCCTTTGATCTTGTTTTAAATGCCTAATTAAAGCAACCGCATTGTGTATACGCGTTTGTGACTGTTTAGGTTTAACGGAATGCACAATGTTAAAGCTCTCTTTGAATTCAGTATAATAATCTACAGGTTGCCGCTCCGACGGCTTTATATCATTGTAAATGTGAATATGAGGCGTTCGATTAAGGACTAGGCTATCTAACATTCCATTTAAGCCTGTCATAAAACTCATCATAATTATATAAGTGCCTATGCCAAAGGTTACACCTAGTGCCGCAATACTAGTCTGCTTAACTCGAGATACTAAGTGGGTTCTTGCAATAGATAATATGACTTTCCAATTGGTCAATTAAGAGGGTAAATTTTAGTGCTGCTATCAATCCCTGAAATGATTTCAGTTTGGTCCATACTTTTCAATCCGAGCTCAACCTTAATCAATCCATCTTCTGTTTTAACTTCGTTATTTTCGCTTATGTAACTATTTGGCAAACAGAGCGCTTTACTTTTGCGATTAACGATTATATTTACTTCAGCTGACAGGCCGGGATAAAGTTTGGACGGATAGTCAACAAAAACCCCTTCTACTTTAAAGGTTTGAGTTCTCTCATCTTTTTGAGGATAAATCTTACTCAGTTTAGCCTTGAACAGTTTCTTGCCGTACGCATCTAGATTAAGCAGTATGTCTTGACCAACTTCTAATTTTGTAATATCTACTTCATCTATAGTCATTTCAAGTATAAAATGAGCAGCGCTTCCAATTTTACCTATAGATTGTTGAGTATTAACAAGTTCACCTTCATCTTTATTGAAAATATAGACTATCCCACTTTGCAAACTTTTAATAGTATAGTCAGAGGTGTTTGAACTCGCTATTAAATAATTGTTTTTAGCTTGCGTTAGTTGAAGAGCCAATTCGTCTTTGGTCTTTTTGTATTTACTAATCAGAGAGCGGAGATTATTCTGGCTAATTTCATAAGCTAATGCCCTGGCATCTAAGTCAGCTTTTGATCCTATGTTCTGTGCCCATAGGTTTTGTTGTCTATGATAATTCAGAGAATCACTGCTCAGCTTCAATCGCGCATTTTTGATTTCGTCTCTTAATGATGTTAGGATAGGACCCGTGAAACTCGCATTATTCTGGGCTAACTGATAGGCCGACTTAGCACTTTCAGAATTGAGTTGAGGGTTGATGTTTCTAATTTGCAGTAGTGCACTGCCTACCTTAACTATATCGCCTTCATCTACAAATTTCTTTTGTACTATTCCATTTATACTTGAGTAGATATCATAAGAACTGTCGGCCTGTATTATTGCCGAAGAATAAACGGATTCAGTTATATCTGTGGTTTTTGCTGTAATGTATTTATCTTCTCCTTTGCAGGAAAAGAGGCTAAGGCCAGTGGTTAAGAGTAAGATTGAATATATTTTCAATGGACTGCTGTTAAGCTTTTATTTTATACAAAGTTTAAGCAAATTTTATATTTCCTACTGAGCAAACTCAGTTTGTATGATGATTTTTCAGTTTAATAATTGCTGAGCCTCTTCAATTGATTTCACAGGAAGTTTGCAGGCACCTTTATTACATACATATATCTGAGTTTCAGTGCGGTTTAATCTCCCTTTAAATATAGGCAATTGAGACTCCTTCATTGTCCATAGAATTATAGTGTTTGGCAGGTCTAATTTCATCATTTCACTATATATACTTTCAGCATTAGGTCCTGTTATTACAATCTCTGAAAACTTTTGATTAATTTTCATATGAGCAATACTCCAATTGGCATGCCCAGAAGGGTAGCTTGTAATATTCTTTTGTACTTTACCCGTTATTGTTTGAGCTAATTCTAAATACTTGTGATTTCCTTCTAACAAACCATAAGTATACATAAGATTAACCATAGCGGAATTGGACGAGGGAATAACATTGTCATAGATTTCAGCGGTTCTCACTATCAATTCATTTTCTGTATTGAAATAAAAAATTTCCTTTTCTTGATCATAGAACAATTCAATAGCAAGTTCAAATACTTTCTTTGAATTTTTCAAAAACTGCTCATTGGAGCTTAAAGTATAGAGATCTAGCAGTCCCTGTGCTACAAACACATAGTCTTCTAACATTCCGTCTATACTGCTTAATCCAGCTTTATAAGACCGATATATTTTATTAGACTTAATTTGATTTTTTATTAGAGCATGCCCAATATTTTGCGCTAAATCTAAGAACTGAGGATTAGTGGTAACCTTATAGGCCTCAACCAGTCCAGATAGGAGTAAGCCATTCCATCCGCTTAAGCATTTGTCGTCTAAACCCGGTCTTATCCGATTGTTCTTAAAGGTATTGAGTATACTTTCTATTTGACGTATTTTCTCTCTAAGTTGTTCATTATCAATATTGTGAATAGAGGCAACTTCTTCAGTAGTTAGGCTGCGCATGAGGATATATTTGTCTTTTTCCCATGCTCCAATTTGATTAACGGAATAATAGCTTTCTGCAATTGGGTATAGGCTGTCTAAAGCAACTTGTAATTCTTTTTTGCTCCAGACATAGTATTTGCCTTCTTCACCTTCACTATCAGCATCCAATGCTGAATAAAATAAGCCGGATGGATCGCGCATTTCCGACTCTAGCCATGCAACGGTCTTATTGATAACCTCAAGATACAAAGGGTTCTTATATTTCTTGTAAGCCTTTGAATAGATACTTAAAAGTTGAGCGTTGTCATAGAGCATTTTTTCAAAGTGTGGTGCTTTCCATATTCCATCCGTTGAATAGCGTGAGAAACCTCCTTTAATTTGGTCAAATATCCCTCCGAATGCCATTTTGTTCAGACTTTGTTGCACAAATTCATCGGCTTGTTGATCATCATAAAGATGAGCGTAATACAATATGCACTCTAGATTAATAGGCATAGGGAATTTAGGTGCACCTTTCATACCTCCATACTGCATATCCCATTTAGCTTTCCAAGTATTGAGGCTTTCAGTTATAACTTCAGCCTTTAATACTTCTGATTTATTGTCGCTGATTGCCGACTCTTGCAACCTAATTCCTTGGGTTAGTTTATCAGCATAATCTTCTAACTTCTCCCGGTTCTTTGAATACTCAAAGTGAACTCCTTCAAGGACTCTCAGCCAATTGTTCTTTGGAAAGTAGGTTCCTGCGTGAAAAGGTCGACCGTCTGGAAGGGCGAAGCAGTTCAAAGGCCAGCCTCCACTACCAGTAATAATATTTGCCGCGGTCATATAGATTTGATCGACATCCGGGCGCTCTTCACGATCAACTTTTATGCAGTAAAAGTTTTCGTTCATATATGCCGCAATCTCTTCATCTTCAAAACTTTCGTGCTCCATGACATGGCACCAATGGCAGCTAGAATATCCAATACTGATTAGAATAGGTTTGTCGATTTTTTTAGCCTCTTTTAAGTTTTTTTCATTCCATGCATGCCAGTTTACCGGGTTATGAGCGTGTTGTAAAAGATAGGGGCTACTTTCCTCTATCAGTTCATTTGTGTGCTTGTGCATAGTTGACTTTTCCTGACCCAAAGTGCAATTGTTAACTAAAATAGAAATGCATAATAAGCCTAAGCTTGTTTTAAACGTCATTTTTCAGTTGCAATTTAGCATTTCGCTTTATAAAATGAATTTTGACCACTTGCTTTGCTTATTTTTGAGTTGTGCAGATGTACAAGAAAACTATTCTATTTACTCTATTGTCTTTGTTAAGCTTTTCACCAGTCTTAGCACAGTACACCCAAGTGGGAACTGGAGGCTTTCAAAGCTTTACTTATGGGCCCATGTCCACCATTGATAGTACACCTTTTTTTAATCGTCATGCATACATTTACCCTGCGGGTTCTATAAGCGGACTTTCTCATGGCGACACCATCAGGAGTATATCATTTATGCGCACAGGTTCGGATACTTTGGCAGGGATTGCAAATTTTAAAATTTACTTAAAGAATACTTCTAAGGCTAATTTCGGCAGCTCAGCTCTCAATTGGAAAGCAGAAGTAAGAGATTCAGGTATGACCTTGGTTTATAGTAAAAACCCAAGAGAAGATATTGGAAGTCAGCCTGGACTTGTGAACTTCCCTTTCAACCAGGCTTCTTATTACATATTTGATACTACTAATAATGCTACCAATATGCAAGTGCTTGTTGAGTACACTCAACAAACCAACCAATTTAACCCTATTGCATGGTACAATGAAAGCAGCTTTTACGTTCCAAGTTTTGTGTCGAATAATGAATCAAAGTATTTGTCGGGAGGAGCATCAAACTGGAATGACAGTATTAGTACAGGTAGCTTTCAAATCAAGCCAACAATACGATTCAATCATCCAGACAAAAAGGTTAACCTAGAAGTTAGAAATATCTATGCTTTAGGTCGTTTCCCAATTAAGATGAAAACCGCAGATACGGTTAAAGCAATCATAGAAAACATTGGCCTTGACACGGTATATAACCATAAAGTATACTTGAATGTTAGTGGCGTAAATAGCTACACAGACTCTATTACTATAGCCGAATTGGCTCCATTAGATCCCATAATAATTCGCTTTGGAAATTATATTCCAACAAATCAAGGCTCTGAACTTTTAACTGTCCGCATAGCTCCGGATGGAGATACAACAGACAATAGCAATTCAAAAGCGAGATTGATAAATTACAATATTTATACGCATGCAGATCCCTTTAACGGCAATCTCGGAGGTATAGGCTTTAATGGTTCAACAGGTGATTTTGTAGCTAAGTTTTATGTAAACAACACTGATTTTATCAATCAGGTTAAAGTAGATTTTAGCAGCTCAAACAGATCGTTTCAAATTGGTATTTGGGAGGACGATGGACCAGGTGGTCTCCCGGGTACTAACATTTACACCTCTGATACTATGCTCACTATAGCTGGAACATTTATATTGAATCTCGATCCAAAAGTTCAAGTGAGTGGAGGATATTACGTAGGGGTGAGGCAAACATCAAATACCAATGTTGCCTTCAGCTATCAAGCTGAAGTTCCAGTCAGACCGCATGTTTTCTACTTTACCGCACCTATGGGTGATACATCTTGGACTCCTTTCTCACCGGGCTTTAATTTCAATTTCAATATTCAGCCAAGGATACAAGTAAGTAATGATTTGTCAATTTCCAAAATCATTGTTCCTAAGGATGGAGAATTAATTCCCTATAGCACAACTGATTCCATCAGTCCAAAAGTTGTAGTAAACAATTATGGATCAGTCAACCAAAGTAATTTTCAAGTTAAATTAAAGATACTCAACAAGTTTAATCAAACTATATATAGTTCAACCCGGACAATTAGTTTGGCTTCGGAAGATTCTGCTCATATCACATTCGATAAATTTAGCCTTTATAATCTTGGTGATTTTATAGCCCAAGCTTCGGTAGATTTAAATGTAGATAGTGTTAAGGACAATAATGTACTTGAGTCAGATTTTACTTTATATAAGAACCATGATGTCGCCGCTGATATCATATTTGAACCAGCAGCTGGTGATACATTTGAGATGAATAGCGAGGGTTTTTGGCCTCAAGTAAGAATTTATAATTACGGTTTAGTCAGACAGGTCAATTTCCCTGTGACTGTGCGTTTGCTGGATGGGGATTCTGTACTTGCAAGTCAAACTGTCCTAGAAACCTTGGATGGTGAAGCAAGTAAAATATTGGCCTTTGATTCTATCTATCCCTCGAGGAATGGATGGCTAAGGTTTGAAGCATACACTTCTTTGTTCAGAGATTCATTCCCTTCTAATGATACAGCCAGTGTTCAGATCTATGGTCGTAAAAGTTTCGATATAGCAGTATTGAATGTGCTAAATCCCTTGCCTAATTCTCAAAAAGCAACAAATATTAATTTTAAGCCTTTTGTGAACTTCAGAAACATAGGTTTAAGTGCTCAGGACAGTATTTACTTATACGCAAAAATATTTGCAGCAGACGGCAGTTTAATATATACAGATACCGCATTAAAATCCTTAAATTTTTATACGACAGCTCAAGCTTTATTCAAAGATTTTAATACAGGAACTAAACCAGCATTTTACAAGTTTACTGTTGAAGCCTATATTGTAAAAGATCAGGACCAATCTAATGATACTCTTAGTTCATGGTTTGAAGTTGTTCAAGGGCGCGATTTGCGCTTACTGTCTATAGATACTCCATTAGTTAATGAATTAATAGAGGTTAATGCAATTGATCGACCTGTGGTATTTACCCTTAAAAACAATGGCTTGGTGAATGCATCTAATGTGCCTATCTATATTAGTATTCGGGATGAACAATTGGATGTAGCATTTGCAGATACCGTTTTGGTAGAAAGTATACTGTCCAATGAGACGCGTCAATTTAAGTCCAAATTGTTGTCCTTTCTGAGTGGTGGGCAGTATACAATAAGCGTTGTTAATGGATGGACTCAGGAAGACAAACGGACTTCAAATGATAGTATACACAGCTCATATACTGTGAAATACCAAAAAGACATTGCTATAACTAAGCATAATAATCCATTCGATTCTCAAGAAATAGATATTAATACTCACTGGAAGCCGCAATTAGAGATTGCCAATTTTGGTATTGATAGCAGTATAACAGAAGCAGTTATTTACAGTGTTTTAAATCCTAGTAGTATAGAAATTTTTCGAGATACACTGTGGTGGTCAAGTCTTTTAGCTGAAGAAGTCTTGGTTCTGAATTCTTCGGATAGTTTTAAAGTTCAGTCTGAGGGATTGTATACAGTCAATTCTACTTTATTGATTGCTGACAATAACAGCGCTAATGATTCACTACAAACTTTCTTTACTGTGTTCAGGAACTACGACGCTCGAATCGACTCTTCTTCTTTGCCAAAACAAGATTATACTTTGGAGATTAAGACAACATACCAGCCAATTATTTGGGTGAGCAATGTTGGCTTGAAGGATTTAGATAGCAATGTTGTTGTTGAATGCATTGTGAGTGTAGATAATAACGTGATTTACAATCTGTCTGAGCAAATTAAACTGGATGTTGGACAGGCATTGCCAATTGAGTTTGACAGTAGCTTAAGGTATCCAGATAATGCTTTGGCAGAAGCTATGATTATAGTGAGTCATCCTTTAGATTTATCCAGATCTAATGACACATTAAAGCTGAGTTTTCAGTTTAGTGATAAAGCAAGTATACCGTCGGTAATAGGAACTTATTGTAAAGTGTATCCTAATCCATTCCACAACACTTTTGTAATTGAGAGCAGATCTGAAATTATTGCTGTAGACTTAATCAATGCATTTGGTCAACTACTCTATTCAAATCAAAATGTTAATTCGACCAACTTAGTTGTTGATAATCAACTAGCTGCAGGGGTGTACAGACTTAGGGTTCAAACAGATTTAGGGGTGGAATACCTTCAGTTAATTAAGGAGTAAAAAGAAAGGGGTGCTTAACGCACCCCCATCAGACTAATTAACTAAACCT
>CBDUMX010000105.1:0-7695 GCA_965368435.1 uncultured bacterium | reverse complement strand
AGCTATGTACAAATCAATAAAATACCGCTTATCGCAATCTTCGCAATTAAATCGCCGTACAAAGAGCAGTTCTTCTTTTTGTTCTAGATACTCTGTGCTTATTCCCTGATCCGAAGGAGCAAAGTAGGAATCCCATAAAACGAGGCTTCCTTTTTTCGCTTTGAATTCTTTAAGCAGCCCGATACTCATGGCTTCCTTGCTGTTGTCTATGTCTTTATTATAACTCATGGGGATATAGAAATTGCCGTAATACAGCGGTCTACTTCCATATATTCTATCGGTATAGCTGCGAATATCGTCTATCATTAACTGCAATGGCTCTTTGGTGATGGAATCAGGTAAATCTAAAGCGGCCTTGTTTTTTGTAAATGGAAATACAAGAAGTAAGGCGCAAGCTCCAAGATAGATAAATTTTGATGGAACAAAGGAAAAAGCGCAAATTATGCGCTCAATACCTCTGTACCCTATAAATGCTATTAGTGGTATAAGTACAATTAGTACCCTGTTTAGTCCAAAACTATGAAACAACCCTTCTGCCCAAAAAATGCTGTGGGCAGTAATATAAGCAAATACCATCCCGTAAATAAGGATAAATTCATGCCGTGTCATTTGCGCTTTAATAAGTCGATGAAATCCGTCGTACATGCCCAACAAGAAAAACATAAAAAGAGGAAACCCGATTACATAAGGTAATTGATTTACATAATGCAGCCATTCACCACTCCCGTATTTTTCTTCTATTCCACTGTATGGATTTTGGTGAAACATCCACAAAAAATCCGAATAATACCACAATCCAACTAATCCATATAGCACAGTACCCATGAGAATATAAGGGCTGTATCTGAACTTTTTAATGGAAACTAGATATACCAGAACTACGGGTGCGATTAACCATCCTTCTGAACGAATAAATGGGAGAAATGACAAAAGGACTAATCCAAGAATTAGGCGATCAGTTTTTAAGTAATACACTATAGCTATGAGGACTAGTGCAAATAATGGTTCTGTAAGGCCAGAAGCTTGTACCAGAAAGAATTGAGGTGCAGCAAAGCACAGTAAAACCGCTGCAAATGGCTTTAACTGATATGATTTAAAAAGTTGGTAACAGTAATAAGTGCTGCCTAAAACACATATGGTATTAAACATTTTCATTCCAATCCATCCAAGCTGTGTGAATGGGGCGCTTAGAAGAACAAAAATGGGTTTTGCCCAGTGATGCATTAAGTATTTGGGATATTGGAAACTTTGCTTGGAATACAAAAAATGAAGTATGCTGTCTCCGCTATCGTAAGTGTTAGAATTTAAGTAGACCAGAAAACAATCGAGAAGGATAATGACCACCCAAACTACCTCTTTTTTTAGCCATTTATCCATAAATCTATTATTCCCATCAAAAATAATGGTTTAATCCAATCAATTTCTGAGCTTTGCCCTCTATTAAAGAATCATGAAAAAAATACTTACCCTTTTAGTAGGCTTAGCGCTAATGTCTAGTTCACAACTAGCAAAAGCGGATGAAGGAATGTGGATTCCAGCCTTATTAACAGACAACTACGCTGAAATGCAGCGTTTAGGTCTAAAACTGACACCAGAACAACTTTACAGTATTAACAACTCAAGTCTTAAAGACGCAATCGTAAGGTTGGGTAGTGGCTTTTGTACTGGAGAGGTGATTTCTAGCAAAGGTTTGATTTTGACTAATCATCATTGTGGTTATAGTGCAATTCAAGCCTTGAGTTCAACTACAGCAAACCACCTTAAGAACGGTTTCTGGGCTAAGAATCACGAAGAAGAACTGCCTGCTGGATTTAGCATTTCTTTTCTAATCAAAATTGAAGACATTACAGAGCAGGTATTGGCTAATGTGCCGGACGACATGAGTTCAGATGCTCGAGCTAAAGCCGTAGCTGCAAGTTCATCAGAGATTAGTAAGACTCTTTCTGAAGAAGGAATGTATAGTGTTGACGTTAAAGAAATGTTTAGCGGAAACAAATACTTCGCTTATGTGTATCAAATATTTCAGGATGTTAGACTTGTAGGAACCCCTCCTGAATCTGTTGGGAAATACGGAGGCGATACCGATAACTGGATGTGGCCTCGTCACACTGGCGATTTTTCGATGTTTAGAGTTTATGCTGATAAAGACAATAAACCAGCAGCTTATTCTAAAGACAATGTCCCTTATAAGCCCAAACATCATTTGCCCGTTTCTTTGAAAGGGGTTGAGCAAGGAGATTTTGCTATGATCTGGGGATTCCCAGGGTCTACAGATCGTTACCTAACTTCTTACGGAGTAAAGCTAGCTACTGATAAAGATCAACCAGCTAGAGTAAAATTGAGAAGGTCTAAGCTTGATATCTACGAGAAATATCAGAACCAAAATGAAGCGGTAGACTTAATGTATTCAGCTAAGCATGCTCAAGTGAGTAATTACTGGAAATATTTTATTGGTCAAACAAGAGGACTAAAGAGATTAGGAGTATATGAAAAGAAGAAAGCTGAAGAGGAAGCTTTTGCTAAGTGGGTAAACAGTGGAGATGCAGCCAGGAAAGCTAAATATGGTAATGTAATTAGTTTGTATGAGCAAGCATATAAGATTATGGATGAAAATACCCTTGCAGAGACATATTTTATGGAAGGGATAGTTGGTATCGAATTCTTGAGATATGGATTTTCTTATGCACGATTAAAATCTACGATGGAGAGCCTAGCCAACGGCAGATATGAAGATGGAATGGATGAAAACATGGCCAATATTCACTCTCAGGCCAAATTGTATATGGACACTAAAATGTCTGATGAAAATAGAAAAGCCGCATTGCAAGCCTTAAAGGCAAGCAGCAAAACCTTGGCTAATGCTGAATTCAATACCAAAGAAACTATGGCTTTGGTAAAAGCAGTAATGGCGGAAAATCTTGCAACTGCTAAAACAAATTTGGAAACATCAAGAGACCGCATTATTGAGTCTTTATCAGCGAGAATAGAGTCTTCTTTTAAAGATTACTATCAACCTATCGACAGGGAAGTTGCTAAGTCAATGTTCTCATATTACCTTAGTGATTTACCACCAAATCAAAGACCTCAAGAATTCAATGATCTTGTTGCTAAGTATAATGGAGATATAGATCGCATGGTTGATGATGTATTTGCAAAATCTTTCTTAGTAGATAAAGATAAAACTCAAGCATTTTTAGCCAAAGCCAAACTCGGTAAATTGAAAAGAGATAAAGGTGTTATGCTATCCGAAATGTTCTTGAATTTCTACTTGAATTCTATTCAGAACATGTTTGGCGACGCAAGAGAAATGCGCAATACTGCTGACAGACTTTATAAAGCAGCTCTTTTTGAAATGTATCCAGACAAGAAATTCTCTCCAAATGCAAATAGTTCAATGCGAATGACTTATGGACAGGTTCTTGAATACTCACCAGGTGATGCAATGCTTTATAAGCACTATACAACAATGTCAGGTGTATTAGAGAAGTACCAAGCAGGTGACCATGAATTTGATTTGCCAGCTGATTACTTAGAAAAAGCAAGAGCTGGAGACTTTGGAAGATATGCTAAAAAGGGAGAAGACTTGAGAATTTGTTTCTTATCAAATAACGATATTACCGGTGGTAACTCTGGTAGTCCAGTTATTAATGCTAAAGGCGAATTGATTGGACTAGCATTCGACGGAAATTGGGAAGCAATGAGTGGAGATATTGCTTTCGAAACTGAATTGCAACGCACCATATCTGTTGATATTAGATATGTGCTTTGGTGCATAGATAAACTAGCAGGTGCTGGTCATATTGTTGATGAAATGAGCTTGGTTGAATAAGCACATGATAAACGCACTATGAATGGGGGCTTCGGTCCCCATTTTTATTTTAGTTCTAAGCGCAATACTTTGTATGAGAACTGCAAGCAATGTTTACTAAAGAGTAATGGTCTAGATATAAAACTTTTCAAAAAGGCCTTGAGGAATGCGGTTCCTAAAATAAAGTAATAGGTGAAATCTAAATCCAATTGTATGACCCCATCTCGCTTATCTCGTTTACTATCCACTAATTCATCTGCTAAATTCAATACGCGCTCCAAGCCTTTTAAATATTTGCTTAATTGCATTGAATTAGTATCATTGAGTATACTGTGACTTCTGAGAAATTTTACGAGGAATGCCACGGCTGAACGACCTTCTTTTTCAACGGAAACTAATAATTCTTTTGGATGAATAGCATTTTGCTTTGCAACTGAACTGTTAATTATATCCATTGAAAAGGATTTTAGATCTTCTAAAAGGCCTAAATCTTTGCAATCAATATAAAAGTTATAGAGACTGTTATATGAACAAGCTTGCTCAGCGAGAAATAATCTGTCTGATCTATAATTCAAGCATTTGTTTTCAAATTCTTGCTCAGACTCAACCCTTTTTAAACTGTCAAAGAAAGCCGGAAAACTCTCTGCTAAATCCTTTTTAACCTCTATAGAAAGATCATCAATATATGTATCTACGCAACAAGCAATATGTCCTAATTGATTAAAAATAGCTACAGTATTTAATGGGAGGGGACCATTAAAGTCTTCAATTACAGTTTTAATAAAATTTAGACAAATAAGATACCGCATAGACTTTGTGCTGTCTATAGATTGGTCCTCAAGGTAGATTGAGATCTTATCACTAATTAAACTAGTATCTGACATTGTCTAAATCAAAAGTCGCATTTAAACGCTTTATAAACAAGTCAATTCAATTTCTGTGCCACTATAGAATAGAGCATAGGAAGCTTAGTCTCCATTCCTTTTACTTGATATTTGTTTTCAGCAATTTTATTCAAATGATTGAAACAGGGGTAGGGTGAATAGTCGTATTCCTGAAAAGCACGGATTGTTAACCCTGCATGCATCAAAGCAGTTAATACTTCACTGAGGTTATGATTCCAGCCAATTTCCTGTAGTTTTATTTTAGCCTCGCGATTGGCATAAGTTCCTTCATTTTCTTCAATGATTGGCCCCAAATTAAAATAGGAGTAATCCACTTTCTTGAAATCATAATCATACATCCAAACCATGGGGTGAAAATCCACAAACACTAATTGTCCGCCCTCTTTCAAGGAATGAGAAATTACCTGTGCCCATTTGTCTAAATCAGGCAACCAACCTATTGTTCCATAGGTTGTAAAGACAATATCAAATTTTTTTGAAATTTGCTTGGGGGCACTGTAGACATCCGCACAGACAAATTCTGCATTGAGTTTCAACTGGGTATTTAACGCTCTAGCCGCTTTAATGGCTTCATCAGATAGATCCAGGCCAACTACATTGGCACCAAGCCTGGCCAAACTTAAGCTGTCCTGACCAAAATGACATTGCAAATGAAGTATGTCTTTATTTTTAACATCTCCTAATAAGTCAATCTCTGGTCCAATCAGGCTGGATTTCCCATTTAGAAAATCTTCAAGATGGTAAAACTCACTTTCTAAATGGACCGCTGTTTTAGCGTTCCAAAGCTGTTTGTTTATGGATAAATAGTCATCCATTTTTATTCGTTCTCCAATTCTTCCTCAACTTCTTCTTCAGTAATGTCATCCACATGGGTAACAGCCTTTGCGAATACATCAATTCTAGATAATGTCTCTTCATCGCATTCTTTGCAATTTGCTGTCATCCTAGCAACAATTGCTTTATAGGCACGGTCTTTTTCGTATTTAAACTCATACAAACCGCTATAAGCGATAATTTCTACCCAATTATAATAACTGTGTTTGTTCTCAACTGCATCCACAAATTCAAAAAACTCCTGCGGGAATTTTTCTGCGTATCTCCGTGCTGGTTCACCGGGGTACTCTCCCAAAGCGCCATCAGCAACTTCTATTGTTTTATCCAAACACCATCGGTAGAAGGGCCTTAACTTGTCGTTATCAGTTAATGCAAGTTCTAATAATTCTGCAGTGGAGGCATTGTCTTCTGGCTTAAATGAGCCGTAATAAAAATCAAAGGCTAAAGCATCGCATTCAGGGTCTGATATATAATAATCTACGGCTTGCCCCCATATGCTATCCCTATTGGCATCGTGACTTAAGTTAAACCCGCTTTGCCAATCTATAGGGCTGTATTTCACAACAGTGTCTTTTATTACCACTGTATCTCTCACAACTAAAGTATCAACCTTGTGTTTTTTCGAGACTGTATGTGTGGCTTTGGATATTCTCTCACAAGCACTAAAGCAGACAGATAATATGATAAGAGAGTAACCTATTTGATTCACGGGACTACAAAAGTACATCTAAGTACATTAACTTAGTATTCTGCCATCTTCCATTTCAATAATTCTATCTGTTTTGGCGGCAAAATCGTGGTCGTGTGTTACTACTAATAGGGATAGTTTTTCCTGGACACTCAGGTCTTTCAGAATATCAAACACAACAGCTGAATTCTTGCTGTCGAGATTACCTGTTGGTTCATCACCCATTATAATCGCGGGATTGTTGATTAAGGCTCGGGCAATGGCTACCCTTTGCTTTTGTCCACCTGAAATTCTGGAAGCTAATTTTCTAGCTTGATCATCAATTCCAAGCATTTTGAGTTTTTCAATGGCATCATGTTCTATTTCAGCCATGGATTTAGCACCAAGCTTTTTTGCTGGGAGCATCACATTCTCAAGAACAGTAAATTCCGATAATAAATAGTGGAACTGAAAAACAAATCCTATTTCCTTGTTTCTGATTACTGCAAGTTCATTGTGCTTTTTATCCGTAACCAGTTCACCTTGAAGTTTAAGTTGCCCTTCATAATCTGTATCCATAGTAGAAAGGATATATAGCAAGGTAGATTTTCCGCAACCAGATTTGCCCATAACTGATACAAATTCACCTTCGTCTATACTGAAAGAAATATCCTTTAGAACATGGAATAATAAAGGTTCTCTAAAGTATTTATTTATTGATATGGCTTCTAAAACTTTTCCCATTATTGTCCACGGATAATTTCAACTGGATCTATCTTTTTCGCTTTTTTGGATGGGAGATAACCCGCAAGAAAGGTTGATATTAAGGCGAATGCAATTCCACTGATGTAGAATTGGGGATTAAAGTTGACAGGAAATGTCTTGATAGTTGGAAGTGCTTCGGTCTCAAACGGTAGGTGATTAATTAAAACTGAAACACCATAGCCAATGGCTAAACCTAGAATACCTCCAAGCAAGCCAATAAGCATTGCCTGGCTGATAAAAATCAGCTGCACATCCCTACCTGCAAAACCCGTTGCCTTTAAAATCGCGATGTCGTTCATTTTTTCATAAATCAGCATGTTGAGAATATTATAAATCCCAAAGCCAGCAACTAATAGTAAGGCGAAGGAAACAGCATAGCTTATCATATTTCTAATTTGTGTGCCTGTTTCAAATTGGGCATTTGCTGTTTGTATATCTACAGCCGTTACATTGAAGTCTTTAGCGATATTCTCAGCCATTGACACTGCAAGGCTCATATCATGCAGCTTGACGTTTATATCTGAGATATAATTTGGGCCCTCACCTAGTATTTTTTGTACGGTTTTTACATTGGCAAAGCTTTGCACATTGTCGAAATCTGCAAGTCCACTTTGATACAGTCCAACAATTTTTAAATTGTGGATTCCTCCTCTTGTAGTGCTGAGCTGTATTCTGTCGCCAATATCCAATGAGAGTTTTTTAGCAATACCTGCGCC
>CBDUMX010000104.1:0-7836 GCA_965368435.1 uncultured bacterium | reverse complement strand
TAGCGAATCCAAACCGCAGGTTTGAGTGAGCAAATCAATTAAAAAGACATAGGCAGGAAGTGCAAAGGCTAAAAACTTTGATGCTCATCCGTTGGGATCACGAGCGAAGTGAGTACTCCCAAAAAAAACCAAACCGCAGCTTTAAGTGAGCAAATCAATTAGAATAGATAGAAGTAGGAAGTGCTTAAGCTTATAATCTTATTTCTGAAAGGCTTAAATCTATGTATCAAGATACTTATCTTCGTAAATACATGAGTCGGAATGCCCTTTTAACACTTGTTGTTTTTTTTCTTTTTGCTGCATCAGCATCTTGGTTCTACTTGTGCAAAGTGAAGGAAACTTGCCGCGAAGAGGTTCTAGATGTTGAGCCTACTATCAAATCCTCAATCAATCAAGCCATCGCTTTTAGCTGGTCAGACCAATCTGCCATGAGTGGAAATACCTTTCAAGCGGTCAAAGATCAATTATTGAGCGAGATTGCTAATGGAAATCAACTGCAGATAATTGGTTTGTATGATATAGATGAAGTAAACAATTCTGAATTTGAAAACTTGGGTTTAGCTCGAGCTTATTCCGCTCGCGCACTTTTTCCAGAGCTCGGTGATCAGCAATTGAGTTTAGCTTCAGAGCTGGCAGAATTAGATTCTACCGCCAACTATTTTCAGGCTTCAAAATTGAATATTATCTTTGGACATACCCATAACGATAGCAATGTTGATTTAGACAGTACAATAAATGATTATTGAAGCCATATATCACGGACCAGGTGCCCAAAGTACTCAGCAGTATATGACAGAAATTATTCTGATTGTATTTGGTGCCTTTCTGTTGGGCTATTTATTTAGGTATTTTTTAAACGACAAGCTAAAAGGGAAGATAAAATCTCAGGCTGCAGAGCTTAAAGAACTTCGATCTAATGCGGTTGGTAAATCAGAATTAGAAGCTAAGCAGAAAGAGGTAGATGAATTGCAAGAGAAAGTAAACAGATTAAATACTTCCTATTCAAATGCTGTATCTGACAAAATGGGTTTGGAGAATGAATTGTCTAAGCTTAAAGCGCAGCAGCATAATGTAGCAGATCAGCAGCCTAAACAAGTGGAGGACAAACCTGCCTCTAGCGGAACTTCGTCAAATGATGATTTAACTAAGATAGAAGGAATAGGGCCTAAAATTGCTCAATTATTAAAAGCCGGTGGGATTTCTACCTATGCTGAACTTACTCAATCGAGCAGCGACAATATTAGGGCAATACTTATTCAGGCTGGACCAAATTATGCAGTGCATAATCCCGATACTTGGGGAGAGCAAGCTCGTATGGCAATGAATGGAGATTGGGATAAGCTGAAAGCCTGGCAAAAAGAATTAAAAGGAGGAAAGCGAAAACCTTAAGCCTTAGTAATTTTATCGATAATCAAACTAGTACTATGCCCTTCCAAAAAAGGGATAATCTCAACTTTACCACCATTTGCCTTTACCTCTTGAGCACCAACTATAGTATCAATGCTGTAGTCACCACCCTTAACCAATACATCCGGAGACAATGTTTTAATAAGCTCTAAGGGAGTTTCTTCATCAAAGTACACTACGGCGTCAACAAAGCTAAATGAGGCAAGTTTAACCGCTCTTGTGTGTTCATCCAATACAGGTCGGTTTTCTCCTTTTAGTTTTCGGACTGAGGTATCGGTATTAATTCCAATAATTAATCTATCGCCTAAATCCGCGGCTTTTGATAAGTAATCGATGTGACCAAGATGCAATATGTCGAAGCAGCCATTGGTAAAGACGATTGAATCATTAAAAGCTCTCCACTTGTCTGTATCAGACTTAAGCGTTTTACTGTCCGTATATATCTTGCTGTCAATGATTTCTTTCCACTTCATTTTTCTTGTTTTTTTGAGTTTTAATTACAAAATACAAAACTGAAAAAATTCCTACTATAAAAATAAGGAGAACTTGCACTGCATGTGTCAGTATAGCATAGGTTTCACCTAGTCCGCCAGATATACCATAAAGTACCAATGCAGCTGGTACCAGAACTTCAAAAGTGCCCAAGCCTCCCGGTACAGGAATAATCATCGCTATGGTGCCAAATAAAAGGACTGTCATGCCAGCAGAAACACCTAGATGCGAAGTGCCATCCAAAGCGTATAAAACAAAAAAGGGCATGAAAAAATACATTAACCATATGAATAGACTATAGAAAATAAATAGTCCCTTTCGTTTCAATTGAAAAATGCTTTTTAAACCTTCTACTATTCCTTCAAAAAAAGTTTTGAATTTTGCGATAATCGGCAATTGATAAAACCAATGTCTTTTCACAATTGCCAGCAAAACACCTATAATCAGGATAACTGCGAGAATTGCAAAAAGTATAAGATCTTTAGTTGTGCTGCTACTAAAAAGACCTAGGATGTAATCTGATATTAGTTGGAACTGTATAAAGAATATAGAAACGGCAAGAAGAATAGTTATTATTAAGTCCACCACACGTTCTACTAGAACTGTTCCAATGAGCTTATTGAAAGGAATATTCTCTAACTTAGACAGCATAGCAGGTCTAGTTACCTCTCCTAATCGCGGCACAGCCATATTTACTAGATAACCAACAATTACTGAGTGAAAACTAGCACTGGAACTAGCTTTATACCCCATAGGTTCTAGCAATAAATTCCATCTTAGAGCTCTTGCCAAATGGCTTAGCACACCACAAATCATGGCGTAGAGGATGAATTGCATATTGGCATTCTTGATGTCTTCAACAATCTGATTGAACCCAACCTTTGAGGTTGCCCAATAGAATAGAGCGATACCAAGTACCAGAAACACAATGGTGTTAATTGTAGTTTTTAATTTTTTATTCACGGATTGCTATGTTGTTTTTGTCTGGAAACACCAAGTAAGGAGTAAATTTCTTTGCCTCTTCAAACTCCATGAGAGCAAATGAAATAATAATTACTATGTCTCCTTTAGCTGCTTTGCGAGCAGCAGCGCCGTTCAAACATATCATTCCAGAACCTCTTTCACCTGCAATAGCATAGGTTTCAAGTCGCTCTCCATTATTGTTGTTTACAACCAGAACCTTTTCCCCTTCTATCATATTGGCGGCATCCATCAAGTTTTCATCGATGGTGATACTCCCAACGTAATCAAGTTCAGTTTGAGTAACCTTAGCTCTGTGAATTTTAGATTTTAAGACTTCTATCATCATATAGGCTTCGCAAATGTAATTCTTTCATCCTTCAATACTATTTTCTTGCCATTGGTGAATTATTTCGGCAACTGCTAAATCTAAATGTGTTTTGAGTTGATCTCTAACGTTTTGAAGCTATGGATAAGAAGAGAAACAAAACATCAAGCGAGATAAATAGTGGATCAATGGCCGACATTGCATTTTTACTATTAGTGTTTTTTCTACTAGTTACCACTTTGGATGTAGAACAAGGAATCATAACTCAATTGTCGAAACCCAGTTCTGTCACTGAAAAATATGCAATCATTCAAACTGACCTCTGGTTGAATGAGGATGGTAGTATTATGGTCAATGGAGCCTTAGCAGAAAGGGATAACTTTCAGGAGCTATTGAGTAATCAATACGACCCCAAGCCCAATGTCAAGAATGTGCTCATGCTAACATGTGAAACGGAGGTTGATTACTACACTTTTGTTGAAACACTAGACAAGGCCAAAAATTCTTTTCTCCGATTTCAAAATAAAATCGCTCTACACAGATTTGGTAAGCAGTTTGATGAGATTGACGCTAAAGAGAAGGCTCAGCTCCTTAATGAGCACCCTATTGTCTTAGCAGAAAATGTAATGCCGCTTTACTGAGTTTTTATAAATCGCTTAGTAAAAACCCTTTCCTCTGATTCTACTCTTAGAATATAAAGTCCAGAGGACAGTAATGAAACATCAATTTGAGGATATGCTAGCTGTCCACTCATTACCGTTTCACCTGATGTAGAATAAATAGTGTAGCTGTAATCTCGTGTGCCAGCTTGGCCATCAGAAAAGTATAGGGAATAACTCACTGGGTTGGGATATAAAGAGAATGAGTTTTCATCATTTACCTCTTCTAGGCTTAACATTTGATTGTTTACAATAGCATAGACCCAATTTGTTGGTTCCTCTTCATAATAGTCGAATACCACATGCGCTCTGTTAGTTAATACAGTTCCTTGGTCAAGACCGGGCTTCAATCCCAGTTTAAAGCTCACATATCCTTTGTGACTTACTATTTCGGGATTTTTACTTGGGTTTGGATAAAGGTTTATATCTTTAAATGTCCACACTATTATCCCAAGATCTTCACCAGGCAAACCAGGGAAGGCTTCACTGCTAACGCTGTGACTAGCGCCTGTAGTTTGGATTATAGAAAGGCTGTGATTTAGTCTGATGGTATCAATTACGTATACATTAAATATGGTATCCGTAGTATAGTTGGCAAATGAGATTTGATATTCTACAAAGCTAGCGGAATCGGTTATGTATGCGGTGTCGCCTTGGGCGGGGAATATCTCTTTCTTGAAATTGTAATCTCCTTCTGTTAAGGTTTGTTCTAAGTGACTCTCATTGTCTTCTGTTTCTTCTTCGTTTTCCTGAAGTGGGATACTTGCAGAAAGTTCAAGTGCATCTATACTGGAGTTATCTATGTTAAAATTACAATATATGCTTCGTTCTTCTCCCGCATAGAAATCTTTGACCTCCCAAACTGCACTGTCACCCACATTAGAAATTGGTGCAGGCTCGGCCACAAGATCAGCTAGTTTACTGTCGTAATGTAATACAACGCGTGTTGACGAAATATTTTCAGAGCCTTTGTTAGCATATCGAATGGTATAGGCTACTTTTTGATTTTTATCGACTGCCCATCCAGAAGAAGAAGTAAGTTTTATCGACAAATCGCGAACTCCTGTTTTTTGCACCATAGGGAAATTTACATTGGTAATAAAATCTCCGGCATTGAGCTTAACATTTTTACTTAGAGAGCTGCAGTTGACGCTTTCCCAATTTTTAGGTGGTAGAACGCTAACGGTATATTGTCCATTAGGTAAAAATCTAAAGTATTCTCCATTGTCCTGAGGTTTAACATAATGTCCTCCAGGATTGATGAGAACGTTCATATTGTTAAGATTCTCATCTCGGCTGTTGAAGACACAATTCCTGTCTTTATCGAAATAGATATTACCGCCAATAATACCGTGATCTGGCAAGTATTCAGCTATATGGCTGTAGTTTATACTGTTGTGGTAAACAAATAAGCCTGTTGCTATGAGCTTGTCATTGTGATTGAGAAGTCTTCTAGGTCCAAGTAGATCACCATTTGGCAAGGGCTTCCATTCATTGTTTTCAAAAACAATTAAACTTATAGGATCTTTATCGTCGCTGATGTAAAAGTTTCCTGAAGCAACCAGCTTATTGCCAATTTGAATAAGATCATACACATCTGTTATACTACTTAATCCACTTGTGATAGTGTCTATAATATCGTTTTTTACCAAATAGAATCCCATTTGTTTGGTGCTGATATTATACCCGCTGAAATACACTTGGTTACCAATGGCCGTAATTCTTGTTGGGACTATATTGATATCGCTTATTCGAGTCCATTGGTCGTCTTGATGAATGGCCATTTGATAGGCTGCGGTATCATTCACTTTAGTTAATCGTCCTCCAAATGCTATGATATTATCTTCATTACTATATACATAAGAAAGTGCACCCTTAATACCGCTACCAAAATTGACATTTGTTGCCGTTACTAAAGTAGCGCCGTTAAAGAATGCTAGATTATCACCATACTGCGCATTTGTAGCCACGAATAACCCTGAAACCGCTAGTTGTCCATCGTAAATGCTCAATTGCGAAACAGCGTTCAATCCAACAAGTTTACTGCTAAGAGCTGATACATCTTGGTATTCTCTATTTGTCCATCGAATGATATGTTTCGCATTGGAGAGCCCAACTACACTATTCATTCTACCGGCAATATACAGAGCGCCTTTATAGAATTTCAAACTGTTTATTACAGAGTTGGAGTCGGCGTAGATAATTGGCAGTTCGAGCCAGTAATAGCCATTCCAAATAGAAATCTTATGGGCTCTATAGCCTTTTTCGAAGCCCACAATATGGGCAGTTGCTATGAGTTTCCCTTCAGAGGTGATAGCTGTTGGAGTTGCATCCAATCCACCATCAAGTGGTCTCCACACCTGTGACACTGCACCTAAATGCAGGCTTGCCAATAAAAGTAATAAATATATTCTTCCCATGCTCATACTAGTTAATTCTGTAATAAAAACGTATTCCTGTATTGTATAGGCTAAAGCGTTGTGCTATGCCTTCAGCTGCACTCATATCTAATAAATCTTGTTGTATTCCAGTATTCAATTGAATTATAAATCCAGGATTGAATTCATAATTTAAACCAATTTGTATACCGGCATTGAGATTGAATCTATTGATATCATCCATTCCCAATTCTTTGGCTTTGAGTTTAAAGCTATTAATAGTACCAGAATTAGCAACTGCAAATTGACTTTGAAGCTGAAGTCCTAAATCTAGGCTAAAGGTATTATTAAGAGTCAAGCGTTTTGAGAGGTACAGAGGTATTCCAACATAGTGATAAGTAGGAGCAGTAAGACTGTAAGAAGCATTGCTTGTTCTTATAATCGAATCTCTATAATTAAACGGCAACCAAGTGGTATCAAGATTAATGTCGACAAATGCTACTGAGTCGTACAATAGTATTCTCAATTCAGGACTAGAGTTGAAGTTGCTACCTAAAACCTGCTGTTTCTTAACATAGGATATTCCCGCACCTAGCATGAATTTTTTAAATTCAGTGTGCACTGCTAATGAGAGCTGAGGAGTCAGGCTCAAGTTCTCATTGGCATTTCTGTATTGTGTATATTGAATTGCAGTATCAGAACTAATGTTTTGTTGGTTCACATTTCCGCTGGCGGTAAACGAGAGGTATACTGGTCCAAATACTGGTGGAGCTTGCTTATTAACCTTCACTTTTTCAGTTGAAAGCGCTTCAAATTCAGGTTTAATTATCTGATATTCAAATCCATTTAGTCCAATTGATGCTAAATTTATACTGCGTTCAGCGTAGTTGTCAGTATTAATTGGAACCTCGTGAGTTATAGGCCCAACAGATGTAGTTCGATTAGCATTGTTTCCACCATCAGCTAATTCATTTTGAGTCGAATTGCCTGTGTTAATACTTTCATCTGTATTGCTTTCACTTCTGTCAGCGAGATCTGAATTTGTAATAGCATCAGCGTTTATCTCAGTTGAGTTTTCAGAAGTTGCATTTCTAGAGTTATCGCTCGTAGATTCTTCTATATCCTCAAGGCTTGTAGAACTGGTATTATCACTTGTAGAATTGGTATTATCAATAGATTCTCTTTGTACTTTTTGATTTTCACCACTTATTTCCGTTGTGGTCTGATTATCATCCCCAGAATAGGTAAATAACAGTACCCCAAGACCTATTGCAGGAATAAGCAATAACCACCAAAGGAAGGCTTTTCTTTTGTTTTTAGGCTGCAATTCTGCCGACAGACGAGACCACTCGCTGCCATCTAGGGGCAATTCTTGCCCGTTCAGCTTCTCTTTGAAAAATTCATCGATATGTTGCTTTTTCTTAGCCAATGTTTAAGTCTTCCTTTAATAATTTTTTGAGCAGTTTTCTTGCCCTTGCTAATTGAGATTTTGATGTGCCCTCATTTATATCTAGTTGAGAAGCAATTTCTTTATGGGTAAATCCTTCAATAGCGTATAGATTAAAAATATGTCTATAACCATCTGGTAATTTATTGATTACAGAATAAATCT
>CBDUMX010000103.1:0-7867 GCA_965368435.1 uncultured bacterium | reverse complement strand
CCGAGAAACACAGCTGCCGGTACTATTAAACTTCAAGAATCTGCGGAAGTAGCAAAGCGACCTTTAGATTGCTTTTTGTATCAATTAGTAAAACACGGTGAAGATAGATTGGATCATTTCGAAAGTTTTAAAAGAATGAAGGAAATGGGATTGCCGGTATCTGATGAAAGCAAACTTTGTAAGAATTTTGATGAAGTATGGAGTTTTATTGAATACTGGGATTCTAAGAGAAAGGAACTGAGTTTCGAAATTGATGGGGTTGTGATAAAAGTGAATAACCGGGCACAGCAACAGGAATTGGGATTTACAGCTAAATCACCGAGATGGGCAATAGCCTATAAATTTGAAACTGAGCGCGTTGTAACAAGATTGCAATCTATTAGTTATCAGGTAGGAAGAACAGGTGCTGTTACACCCGTAGCGAATTTAGAACCGGTTCAATTATTAGGCACAACCGTTAAAAGAGCAAGCTTACACAATGCCGATGTAATTCAAACATTAGATGTTAGGGTTGGTGATAGAGTATATGTAGAAAAAGGTGGAGAAATCATACCTAAAATTGTTGATGTAGACTATGAGTTTGAGGGAAGAAATCCTGCGCCAACTGTGTTTATCAAGAATTGTCCGGAATGCCAAACGGAATTGGTTAGAGAAGAAGGCGAAGCTGCCTTTTACTGCCCAAATAGCACAGCCTGTCCACCTCAAATAAAAGGGAGAATTGAGCATTTCATTGGAAGAAAGGCAATGGATATCGAGAGTTTAGGAGAAGGCAAGATTGATGTGCTTTACACCAATGGTTTGGTTCTGAAACCATCAGATTTGTATAAGCTGAAAGCTGAGAATTTGCTCGGGCTTTCGAAATCTGTAATAAGCGAAGAGACGCAAGAGGAGAGGTTGGTGAGTTTTAAAGAAAAAACAGTTGAAAATATCTTATCTGGAATTGAAAAGTCAAAATCACAATCATTTGAGAGAGTTCTTTTTGCTCTAGGTATTCGATTTGTGGGTGAGACAGTGGCCAAAAAACTAGCTCAACATTTTCTTAGCATCGATGCACTAATGGCTGCGAGTTTCGAAGAGTTAAATGAAGTTAATGAAATTGGTGAAAAAATAGCGCAGAGTCTAATTGATTACTTCAGTGTAGACGCAAATAGACAAGAGCTTGAATCATTAAAACAGGCTGGATTAAACCTAAAGACGGAAAAGAAAGAATTGCTTTCAAATTCGTTGGAAGGAATGAAAATAGTGGTAAGTGGAGTTTTTGAAAACTTTGAGCGCAACGCCCTTAAAAAACTCATTGAAGATCACGGCGGCACTAATCAGAGCTCAATATCCAAGAATACAGATTTACTTGTTGCAGGTAGCAATATGGGACCATCTAAAAGAGCCAAAGCTGAAAAGCTAGAAGTTAAAATTATTGACGAAGCAAGTTTTATTGATCTGCTGAATTTAGATATTGGCTAAAGATTAACTTTGCACTGCTTTGGGCATCAAAGAGAAAATAGCATACAGAAAACTAAAAAATTTCAAGCAGCATTCTAAAATCGGCGAGCTAAAGCCTATGGCTGAGATTCGGACAGTGGCGCTCTTGTATAATGTAGAAGAAATAAGCTGGAAAAAAGTAAGCGGAATAATCAAATTCTTGGAGAGTTATGGCAAATCGGTTACTAGCCTTGGCTATTTGAATGAAAAAGAGCTCACTCATGAATATACGCCTAACTACAAGCATATGTTCTTTTGCAATGAACAGGTCTCATTCTGGAAGCTACCAATGCCAAACACTCTGAGCTCTTTTATTACTACAGAGTACGATTACTTAATAAATCTAGATATCAAAGGGGATATGGTATTACAAGCTGTGTCAACCTACTCCAGAGCTAAAACGCGTATAGGCTTGTTGATGAGTGATTATCAATTTAGCCAGGATTTTATGATTAAAGGCGAAGTGAAGAATGGCGAAGATTTATTTGAACGCATTAAAAGGTATATAATTAAATGAAAAAATTTAGAGGATTAGGGGTTGCAATGGTCACTCCGTTCACATCAAATGGCAACATTGATTTCGAATCATTAAAGAAATTGAGTTCACATTTAATAAAAGGTGGTGCAGATTATCTGGTGGTGATGGGCACTACAGGAGAGAACCCAACAATTAACAATGAAGAGCAGGCTGAAATTTTAAACTGCGTATTAGAAGTAAATAATGGCGAAAAAGACATAGTCTTCGGAATAGGTGGAAATAATACAGCCGGTGTAGCAGAGAGGATTAAAAGCACAAACTTAGACGGTGTCGACGGTATTCTAAGCGTTAGTCCGTACTATAATAAACCTAACCAAGAAGGCATATTTCAACATTATAAAGTGTTATCAGACAGCAGTGATTTGCCAATTATCATGTATAATGTTCCAGGTAGAACAGGGTCTATAGTAAGTGCAGAGACCACATTGAGAATTGCTGAACTCACCAATGTAACTGTTAGCAAAGAAGCCTGTGGTAATTTTGATATTGTGATGGAAATTTTGAGGAACAAGCCTGATGATTTTATGGTGGTGAGTGGTGACGACAATTATACTTTGCCTTATATTTCATTGGGAATGGAAGGTGTTATCTCTGTGATTGGTAATGCATATCCATCACAGTATGCTGCTATGGTGCATGCGGCTTTGAATTCGGACTACGAGAAGGCAAGATCACTTCATTATAAATTACTCCCGATGATTAACGCTATTTTTATGGATGGAAACCCAGGGGGAGTAAAGTATTTATTGTCGAAAATGGGCATATGCCAAAATGAATTTAGATTGCCAGTATATCCTGCTAATGCTGCAACTCGTTTGGCAATAGATGCTGCGATGCTCTAGGCTTAAAGCGAAAGCATTTTCTTCAGTTCATGTAAATATTCTTCAAAAGCTTTTCTGCCTTTAGATGTCAAGCTACAATGGGTATTTGGATAATTTCCAATGAACGATTTCTTTATTTTTATATATCCTGCTTGCTCTAGTTTAGTCAATTGAACACTGAGATTTCCCTTGCTAGAGTCTGTTACTTCTAATAGTTTTTTGAAATCAGCACCATCGATATTGATCAAAAAGCTAATGATAGACAACCTTAATTCCTGATGTAGTAAAGGGTTAAGTTTGGGCATTCTCTGATTGCATTAGTTTAATTCCAGGGTAAACATACCCCAATAGTATGGATATGGCAAAGACCAATCCATGTGTTTCCACAGGTAAAATAAATCCGCAAACAATACCACCAGCAATTAAAAATAGTGAACCCCAATACAGAGGTTTGAATTTGCTGATACCTCCACTAATGAAGGTAGCGTAAGAGGCGAGTATTAGGACCAAAGGTGCTGGAGCGATACCTTGAGTAATTGCAAAAACAATGCAAATAATCAAGCTAAAAATGAATCCTCCCCATGTAAATGCCATTATGCGGTCTTCTGCTGTTCGTATACCTATATTTTTATCCATTCTGGCACCTTGAATAGATGAAACGATACCTCCTAATGCTCCAACAATTGGCCAAACAATCCAGTAGTATGGATTGCCAAACAGAAAATATTCTGCTAAGCCTGATCCTGCCATCAATACACCCCAAAGGATAAAGAAGAATGAGTTTTTACGCAGTGATTTCTTGCTTTCTAAAAACATTGATTCAATACGTTCAAGTGATTTGCTAGTTTCCATAATTTCTCAATTAGATTACGAATATAAACAAGTTTATAACGTAAACCAAAATAATGATTAGTTCTCGGTTCTAGTTTCTAACAAATCTTGTGCAGTAGCACAGGTGGAATTTCTGACTTCGCTCATTGACATTTTTGGAGCGATATGAAAAATATGAAGTATCTTTAACAAAGGGGTGGGCCCGGTTTGTCCCAGTATTTTTCAAGCTTAAAGTTCAAGGATTTCTCAAGCTCAATTGATGCATAAGTATATTAACCCTAAACGGTCGCGATAACCTTTAACTCAATGCCAATTGGCGTTGGTAAACAATTTATTTCTACTGTGGTTCTGCAAGGTCTATTGTCCTTAAAGTATTCCGCATAGATGCGGTTATAGGTCTTGAAATCGTCCTTCATATTTGTAAGAAAAACTGTAACATCTATAATATTGTCCCAACTACTGCCGGAATCTTCCAGTATATATTTGATATTTCTAAAAACAGAATGACACTGTTTTTCTATGTCATATGAAGCAATACTTCCATCTGGATTAAGTTCAACTCCAGGAATTTCTTTTTTACCTCTTTCCCTAGGGCCAACGCCACTAAGAAATAATAAATCTCCAACTCTGCGCGCATGAGGATATAAACCGACCGGTTCTGGCGCCTTGCTGCTTTCTATTTCTTGACTCATTAATTTTCTATAGTAATTTCTACTTGATCTGTTTTGCGGATTGTCGTTTGTCCTTTTTTGCCATCTTCTTCTTCTTCACCATCAGTCTCAGTTGGTTTCTTAGCTGGAGTGGTATTTGCTTTCTTTTTCTTTAGCGCTTCTGGAACGGCCTTACTCTGCTTTGCACTGGGAACAACTTTGCCGCTACTAGGTCTTTTCAGACCTGTTTCCCAAACATTGGCCCCGTAACCCTCTTCACCTATGACATCCATTTGCAAGCCCACAATAACATGACTTAAGTCTGGACTAAGGGAAATATCTGTACATCTGCCATTAGTATTATTAAAAGTATTCAAAACTGTTCCTGTGCTTATATCGAAGATGTTTATTAGCCCGTCGATACCACAACTAACGATATACTTAGAATAAGGATCTATGGCAATTGCTTTAATGTCCCATGTGTGATTTAAGAAACTCTTGTGAAGTTTTCCTGTAGCTAAATTCCAAATTCTCACCGTTTTGTCGACAGATGAAGAAACTAAATATTTCCGATCTAGTGTTACTTCCAGATCTGTTACCTGTCCGCCGTGACCTTCAAAAGTCCGAATTTGCTTGCCTTGAATATTGTATTGATAAATCGATGTACTCCCTTCAATAGCAATGAAGTAATTCATTCTGTCAATGCTCACCGCAAAGCTTTTAACCGGTGCCTCAGTCTTAATGTCGCGATGCACCCTCTTCACCAAATCATAAGCAATAAACTTATTGCCTTCATCAGCCGCAAAGATCATTCGGAGACCTGGGCCATAATAGACTTTATTAATAGGTTTATTTGTGAACGTAAAGGTGGTATCTACACCTATATATTGATCCGTCGAATCTTTATGAGGAAAATTATAGCTGATTATTTTACCCTCAAAGCTCCCAACTAAAAGTTTTCTAGAATCTCTACTAAAGGCCAAACTCGTTACCGTACTGCTCAGGTCGGAAAAACTTAAATAATACTGTGGTATACTGTCATTGGAGTATATGTACAAGGATCCATCCCAACATCCCGTCACTATATATTGTCCATCTGGACTATAGGCCACACTTGTGATGTCATTGAAGTGCCCACCTACAAATGTGGGTTCATGATGTGCCTGTGTTAAACTAGCACATAAAAGCAGAAACATTAAATAGTACAAACGAGCCATAGTGCTAAGGTAGCTAATTTTTGTAAAATAACCACTTTGCAATTTCTTTATAAGATGGCTTTTTACCGTACATAAGAATTCCAGTTCTGTATATTCTTCCTGCCAGCCATATTACAGCTAGTATGGAAATGATTAGCGTGCCAACAGACAGTGCTATTTGCCAGGCTGGTGGGTCGAAGGGTAATCGAGACATCATGACTATCGGACTACTAAATGGTATTATTGATAACCATACAGCCAATGCTCCATTGGGGTCATTTAACACCACTGAAAACGAAACTATGAATGAAAACACCAGAGGTAGTGTAACCGGCATCATAAATTGTTGAGTGTCTGTTTCGCTGTCAACAGCCGAGCCAATAGCTGCAAATAATGCTGCGTATAGAAGGTATCCAGCTAAAAAGAAAAAGATAAACAAAATGGCGATTTTTAAAAGGGGCAGGTCGAAAAACGAACTTAAAACATCATTCAATTTGCCTTCAATGCCAACTTCACTGGCTTGTTTCATTGCTTCGTCAACTGGCATTTTCCCTTGCATGCTAACACCAAATACCACAGAAATAATTGCTGTCAACACAGTGGAAAGTATAACCCAGATTCCCAATTGTGTTAACCCAACAGCTGCTATTCCCAACACCTTACCCATCATCAACTCAAATGGCTTTAATGATGACACCATCAACTCTACAATTCGATTCGTTTTTTCCTCTATTACACCTCGCATTACCTGAACCCCATATAGAAATATAAAGAAGTAGATCATGAGTGATAAGCCCATAGCTACCACGGTATTAATAATTATGCTACTTGATTTTGCATTTCCATCTTCATCGATTTTAAGTTCAGAAATGGAAACTCTCGCCTTCAAACTATCAATAGCACCTTTGCTAACGCCAAGTTTGTCGAGTTTTATTCGCTCTATTTCTGTTTTGAATGCGCGTTCTATAGCTTCGGTTTCTTTTGCAGATAAAGAACTTTGTGATTCGTATTTGAGTGTTAGAGGCTTGTTGATGTCAGTGTTTTCTCGCACTGAAATAAAGCCATCTGCATTGCTTTGCAGTAAAGAATCTCTATTAAATTTATCGTTAAATTCAAATCGAATGATCTTTGAATTGCTTAAAACATCTTTGAACAAACCAGATTGATCATTCACAACCACGGTTTTCTCTTTAGAGCCTACATTATCATTTGTTGAAATGAAGATTATGCCTCCATAGAAAGCAGAGATTAATAATGGACCTAAAAGGGTCATTATAATAAAACTGCGTTTCTTTACTCTGGTTAAGTACTCTCTCGATGTAACTAATGGAATATTACGCATACTGATTATCGGTTAGTTTTAAAAATACTTCCTGCATACTAGGAACAATCTCTCTATATGAAATTAGCCTTGACTCAAGTTTATTAAAAACTTGAATACTTTCATTTACACCTTCTGAAAATTTGAAGATATAGGTATATCCCAGTTCGTCTTGTTCGCTTTGGAGTATTTCAATACCCTGGACACTTCCATTTATGGCATTGCTCAGACGGACTTCATAAGTGTTTTCTTTCAAACTTGCTCTTATTTCATTAACTGTGCCTTCGGTAATTAGTTTTGATTTATTTAGCATTACCACTCTGTCGCATATTTCTTCAACAGACTCCATGCGATGAGTAGAGAGCATTATAGTTGTTCCCCCTTCTTGAAGTCGTTTTATTTCGTCTTTTATCAGTTGTGTGTTTTTTGGGTCGAATCCTGTAAATGGCTCATCAAGGATTAAAAAATCTGGATTGTGCAGCACGGTTATGATAAACTGTATTTTTTGCTGCATTCCTTTAGATAATTCCTCAATTTTTTTCTTCTTCCAGTCGCTTGCTTCGAACTTTTCTAACCAGCTGTTTATGACAGATTGGGCTTCTATTTTCGACATTCCCTTGAGACGAGCGAAATACATTAATTGGTCGTAAACCTGCATCTTTTTGTACAATCCTCTCTCTTCGGGCAAATAACCAATTTGCTTTATATGCTTATTGGTTAAAGTTTCACCTTTGAAAAGTATGTTACCTTCATCAGGAGCAGTAATCTGATTAATTATACGTATCAAAGATGTTTTACCTGCACCGTTCGGACCAAGCAAGCCGAAAATACTGCCCTTGGGAATATTAAAGCTCACCTTATCTAAAGCTGTGTGCGCAGCATAGAATTTTGATACTCCATTTATTTCAATGATGTTCATCTTAAACAAAGAAAGTCATTAGCAGCTTTTAGGCTAATCAGATTCGATAAAAAATGCTTTTATCGGATTAATGAAAAAAGTCCTTCATTTTATCGAAGAAGCCTTTTTCTTT